>NZ_CAWUGC010000004.1:0-127963 GCF_963921665.1 Saezia sanguinis | reverse complement strand
GCAGGAACGTCGGGGAAGTCAAGATCGGGGTGCAGGGAGAGCTTACCGAGCGCCTGAGCACCTGGGGGCATATCGGCTTGCAGCATGGCAGTGAAAGCTTCAAACGCTATGAAATCCAGCTCGGCCTGGGCTGGCAGTGGTAAGACAGACCGTTGTTTAAACTGACCAAAAACACAAAGAGCCCTAATACAGGGCTCTTTTCATAAGTGATGATGCGGCATTAATTATTCAGCAAAATGGAGGTAATGACGCCTGTGGCCATCGCAATCAAAACAAAATCATTCCCGACGCGAACCCAGTGATGGTCTTGAGGAGGTTGCCTTAAACCATGTGCTCTCCAATCCACCTGATGGGAGCGGTACTGGTGCGGCAGAGGTTCACCCTGCCTGAAATGCGCCGCTGGCCGGTTGGGCTGGTTGTCATGGCGCTGCGACTGAGGTTGATTTGGCCGTTGCTGCTGAGGCCTGTCATGACCTTGGTTCTGCGGACGGGATGGTTGCTGGCCGTTACCAGGGTGCCCGGCCTGCGGACGCTGGTTGGAAGCGGGACCGCGGTTATCGTCCCGGCCCGGAGACTGGTTTGGCCGTTGTTGTGACTGCGGTCGATCCTGGTTCTGATTTTGCGGGCGTGATGACTGCTGCCCAGGTTGCTGACCATTGCCAGGGCGGTTTGCCTCGGGACGCTGGTTTTGTGAATTGCCGTTACTATTCTGACCCCGTCCTTGATTTTGGCTGGTATTTTGTTGTGGCCGCTCCTGGCTGTCCCTGTCCTGCGACGCGGGCTGCGCCAGTACAATCGAACTTCCCAGCATGGAAAGGGAGACTAAGGCACAGGTCAACGCTTTCATTCTCATAATCGACTCCTTGTTTATCGATTGATTCACTGATACTTTCTGAAACAGTCAAAACGAAAAATGCCCATTTGTTTTGCACTACCTCTGCCCAGAACGTTGGTTCTACTTTAACAATACAGGTGTAACAATTTCATTTTCATTCTGTAAAGAAATGTAAAAATACGCGCCCGCTAAAGCCAGTCAAATGGAACACCTGCATCTGTCTTGCCTGCCGCCCCTTTACTGGCCGGTAAACAACAGCCGGCATCAAATAGATTGCGCCATGACACCGTGTTTTTGTGCCATGGCGCAACGCCTTACAAGGTGTTTAACCACACCGCCGGAAATAAAGGGCTGGTGTTAATTGCTCAGCAGAATGGATGTGATGATGCCGGTCGCCACCGCAATCAGCACAAAATCATCTCCGACCCGGACCCAATGATGTCCTCTGGGCGGCTGTCTCAGACCATAGCCCCTCCAGTCGTTAACCCAGTAACCGTGCCCGCGGTAATGAGGGGGCAAATATCCGCCCGGTTTGAAATGAGCTGCAGGCCTGTAGGCATGCGGCCCCCGCCCGGGATGGTATTTGTTGGGCCCGGCATGTGGCCGGTACGCTGGCCCCCCTTGATGGCGCCCGTTCTGGTACTGCCACGACGGGTAGTCCCCTCCTGGGCCGCGGCGGTGAGAGTCCGGCCGCGCAGAAGCAACCTGCCCGGCCAGCATCGTCACAGCGATCAAAGAACATGCAATGCTTTTCATCTTCATCATCAATCTCCTGTTGTATTCAAATCCACTGATTTGCCCTGATTGATTCCAAGCTTGGTTGGTATGTAATGTTTAACCTTACTGTACAAGCGGTACATGAAGACTCTTTTTCCTGATAGTAAAGATATGTAAATGTCCACCCGCCTTTGCCTCAAAAACGCATCAGCGCGATGCGTTCAAATTATGAATGACATATCACAGCCCCTGTTCTAACAGGGGCATAACAGGGATATCAGCGCCATAACCAGCAACAATAACGCCTGAAAATGCGCTGCTCCTTTCCAGCGCCAAAACCAACTGCAAGCAGGCTGTCCTTTTACACAAACAGTCTGATACTGTGATGATCTATTCTCATCCTGGCCCTGGGGATGAGAATTTTGTGCATAATGGCTCTGCTCCGTTTTAATATTCAAAAATTTAGATTGTTCTTTCCTCCCTGCTGCCATGAAACGCCCTCGCTTCCTTCCAGATAATTTTGTATTAGCCATTATCGGCATGGTGGTGCTTGCCACATTTTTGCCGGCACACGGCAGCGCCGTACCTGTACTGGGATGGATGACCAACATCGCTGTGGCCCTGCTGTTCTTTTTGCATGGCGCACGGCTTTCACGCGATGCTGTTGTTGCCGGTATTTTGCACTGGCGGCTGCATCTGGTGATTTTTCTGGCAACGTTTGCACTGTTTCCCATTCTCGGATTGATACTCAAGCCTGTTTTTGAACCCGTACTGGGCAGCACCTTGTACATGGGTATGCTGTTCATCTGCGCCCTGCCCTCAACCGTGCAGTCTTCCATTGCATTTACTTCGGTGGCACGGGGCAATATTCCGGCTGCCATTTGCGCTGCGTCGTTTTCCAACCTGATCGGCATTGTGCTCACGCCACTGCTGGTGGGCTTGCTGTTTACCGTGCAAAGCAGCGGTGAACACCCGTTTTCGCTCGATGCCGTTTATAAAATCGTGCTGTTGCTGCTGGTACCCTTTGTGGCCGGGCAGATTGCGCGCCGCTGGATTGGCAACTGGGTCATCAAAAATAAATCCTGGCTGAAATATGTTGACCAGTCCTCCATTTTGCTGGTGGTGTATGGCGCGTTCAGTGAAGCGGTCATGGAAGGCATCTGGCACCAGGTATCGTTCCAGACGCTGGTCTGGCTGCTGGTGGTGTGCTCTATCCTGCTGGCGCTGATCATGCTGATTCTGACTTTTGGCAGCCGTAAACTGGGGTTCAACAAGGAAGACGAAATTGCCATCGTGTTCTGCGGCTCCAAAAAGAGCCTGGCCACAGGTGTTCCGATTGCCCAGATTCTGTTTGTCGGCCAGCCGATGGGCCTGCTTATTCTGCCCATCATGCTGTTTCATCAGATTCAACTGATGGTGTGTGCTATGCTGGCAAACCGTTATGCCAAACGCCCTGAAACAGCACCAGAACAGCACGATTAGGTGTGCCAACCCCAAATAGAGGAAGTGCGCCTCCGCTTCAAACCAGCCAGTGGCATGACAGCCTGACCAATTTCGACAGCCAACTGCCGCTTGCCTGAAGCAATAGGTTAAGCTGGTTTAGTCAAGCTGGTTTAAGATAGCAGCGCAGATACCTCACCCTAATCAAAGGCCTATTGATCATGCTGGTTCCGAAATACTGGGCAGAAGCCCGCGAACAGTACAAAACACCTGCCGGACAAAATCCCCGCCGGCAGGTTACGCTGCGCCGCTTGGGCTGGTCTGACACCAGCCAGGAAGATGCACAACGGCATGCCGAGCAGCGCGTGCACAAAGCCATGCAGGAAGTGCTGTCCGGGCAGGTGGAAGCGCCCGATATTCAGCGGCGTGAGCGTAAATTTGCCTACAACGGTGCAGATGGGCTGCCCATTCGGGAAGAGGTTGTGCACAAACAGGGCGAGAATGTCATTACCCGCAATGCCTATGGTGCGCTGTGCCTGAATACACCGGATGTGATGTTCATTGATGTGGATATCGAGAAAAAACGTCCTGTATTTGGTTGCCTTTTTTCTTTGGCATTGTTCATGGTTTTGTGGGTTACAGTTGCTGCAACGTTCATATTTTTCTGGAAAAAGTCCGTCATGGGCAGTATCGGCCTGGGATTTCTGGCCGGTATGCTTATCTCATTTGTACTCCTGGAGATGATTGAACGCATTGCCCAGTCCATTCTTTTTTCCGGTAACAAGCCTGAGCAGCGTGCACTGGCACGTATAGAAGCACTGGCGCAGACCCACCCGGACTGGCTGTTTAATGTGTACCGCACATCTGCCGGTTACCGGCTGCTGATGCTGCACCGCACGTTCGACCCTGCAGATGAGGCCATATGGCAGCAAATTGAAACTGCGTTGCCCGACCCCATGTACGTGCGCATGTGCCGCCTGCAAAACTGTTTTCGCGCCCGGCTGACACCCAAGCCCTGGCGCGCCGGCATCAGGCTGCACATTGAACCGCAGCGCCGCATCTGGGACATCAGCCAGGCCGAATTGCCGGCACGCCTATCATGGATTGAAAAATACGAAGACACCACGCAAAACTATGCCACCTGTCATTTTGTCAAACAGTATGGCAAAGGATTTACCGACCCAAAGGCCGAACAGGTAAGGGCCTTGCACGACGACTGGTGCAAGGTGCACAGTCAACTGCCCTTGGCCTAAATCAAAAAAGTGGCAGCGGATGCAGGTATCATTGCCTGACAGTTGACAAAGCATTGACTGCTATCGCAGTACAATACACTGATTGTTTTGACAAGAGAATAACGGTCCATCATGAATATCACAGTTGTAGGTACAGGTTACGTGGGGTTGGTGACAGGCGCATGTTTTGCCGAAATGGGCAACGTGGTGACCTGTGTCGATATTGACCAGGGCAAAATCGAGCGCCTGAAAAAAGGCATACTACCCATCTATGAGCCGGGGCTGGATAGCATTGTGATCAAAAATCACGATGCGGGCCGGCTGCTGTTCACCACCCGGCTGGCTGATACCATGGACGACAATGACGTATTTTTCATTGCCGTGGGCACGCCTCCCGGTGAAGATGGCTCGGCCGACCTGCAATACGTGCTGGCGGTAGCGCGTGAAATTGGCGCGCACATGCAGCGCCCGGCCATCATTGTGGATAAATCAACCGTACCGGTCGGCACGGCAGACAAGGTCCGGGCTGCCATTCAGGCTGAGCTGGACAAACGCGGCGTGGCTATTGAATTTGATGTTGCATCCAACCCCGAATTTCTCAAAGAAGGCAAAGCGGTAGACGACTTCATGCGCCCGGACCGGGTGATTGTGGGCTGCGCAAGCGACAAAACACGTGCGGTGATGAGCGAGCTGTATGAGCCGTTCATTCGCAACCACCCGCGCCTGTTTTTCATGGGGGTGCGCGATGCTGAGATGACCAAGTACGCCGCCAACGCCATGCTGGCAACCAAAATTTCGTTCATGAACGAAATTGCCACGCTGTGCGAAAAACTCGATGTCGATGTGGAACAGGTACGCCTGGGCATTGGCAGTGACCAGCGCATTGGCTACCACTTCATCTACCCAGGCTGCGGTTATGGCGGCTCATGCTTCCCGAAAGACGTCAAAGCGCTGATCCGCATGGCGCACGAGCAGGCATTTGAGCCTAAAGTACTGCAAGCGGTAGAAGACCGCAACGACCTGCAAAAAGAAGTGCTGTTCAAAAAAATCACCCAGCACTTTGGCACCAGCCTTCAGGGCAAAACCTTTGCCGTGTGGGGCCTGGCGTTCAAACCTGAAACTGACGATATGCGCGAAGCATCAAGCAAGGTGCTGATCAGCGCGCTGCTGCAAGCCGGCGCCAAGGTGCAGGCATTTGACCCGGTGGCACACGAAGTGGCCAAACACGAATTACCTGCCCCCGCTTTGCAAAGCGGTCAGCTTTCACTGGCAGACAATCAGTATGCCGCACTGGAACAGGCCGATGCGCTGGTGCTGGTAACCGAATGGAAACCGTTCCGCCACCCGGACTTTGCCCTGATCAAAAAGCTGCTGCGCCAGCCGGTGGTGTTTGATGGCCGCAACCAGTACAACCCTAAGGCCATGCGTGAGGCCGGTTTTACCTATAGCGGCATTGGCCGCTGACAATGAAAATGCACTGGCATCACAACCATGTGACCCAGTGCATTGAGAATTAATAAGTGCACGTCAGAAATAACGCGCTTGATGAAAACTCAGGTGCGTTATTTCTTTTTCATGAACTGCCATAAGAGCGCACTGATGATGACGACCACTGCAACGCGCGCCAATATATCAATGATTGAATAAGTTGCCATATTTTCCCCGTTGTTCATATCCGGCTGTCACTTGTTACTGGCCACATGGTTCTATGTCCAGCTATACCCAGCCCTGTCAGGTTGATACTATACACCGCTCGGGTCGTTAACGCCAATAACAACCTGCAACACCGGCAACCGGCTAGCCTTCATTCATCAGCGATAGCCTTCGCCCATAACGGTCATCGTATAGATAATACAAAATACCGCCATGCAGCCCGGCGGCGGTTAATGCTGAGGGCATGATGCCGGCATCAAAATGAGGCGGCTGTGCAACAATACGCCAGCGCGTATGCAGATCTTTGTGCATGGTGGCGGGGTTTTCTTCAGGCTGCATCGTCAGCGGGCTGATATGCTCACACTGAATCACTCGGCACCCGTGCTCGGCCAGTGCATGCGATAAAAAGCCGAGCGTATCGTCCCACAGCCGCTCCCATAAATCCCACTTTTCCACCCAGGCCGCTTGCGCATACAGCGCTTTCCATTGCGGCAGCAATACATCATAGGATAGCCCCAGGTACAATACCAGCGGTTGCGAATAGCTTAATGCAATCTTGACCATCATGACTTGTTGTGCAAAGATACAAATAGAACATTATGTACCGGGAGAATAAACAGCACAACGCCGTGCAGCCCCCGGAATCTATTTATAAAACCCGCTTCAGTCGCCTTTCAAAGACATTTTTCTCTTACGACGGTGCACACATCTTTTTATGAAACCTTTTTCACCGCAACGACTTAACGGCTTTTTACATGC
Source organism: Saezia sanguinis (assembly GCF_963921665.1). Taxonomy (NCBI): domain Bacteria; kingdom Pseudomonadati; phylum Pseudomonadota; class Betaproteobacteria; order Burkholderiales; family Saeziaceae; genus Saezia; species Saezia sanguinis. The sequence goes on along the minus strand of NZ_CAWUGC010000004.1, from coordinate 121,327 downwards.
CATCGCACTGATAAATGAAGAATGCCCATTGGCTTTCAGTTTTTCTATCGAAAAGCTGCCTGACCGGGGCGGGCTGATGCAGGATGTAACCGCCTATTATCAGGCCGATACAGAAGCGTACCTGAAAGAAAACTGCAAACCTGCACCACCTGATCAGTGGCACATCACGCTGAAACCTCAGCCTGCAGCACCACATATTTCACTGAAACAACCGCTTCTGGGCTGGTTTTTTCATACACAGGCATCCGAAGTTTTGACGCAAAGAACTAAAGATACCCTGATTGCTGCATTCTTTTCCGAACTGGAAAGCCTTCCGATTGCAGGTGTGGTCTATGAAATTCTGGCTACACCCCCACAAGGGGTCTACTACGCAGCCCACTGGCAGGACTTTGCCCTGCCGACCACAGAAGGCAACTGGCTGCTGCATCTGGCTGTTGATGACTGAATCCAGGTTGAGCCAGAGCATGCCGGCCAATGAGCAGTGCAATTGGCATTCCATCTAATCTATAATGACAGCCATGAAGCACAGCCACAGTATTTGACGCTGCGATCAGTTTGTCGTTTGTTCAATCACTATGAGCGAAAACCCTACCCAAAACCAGTCTGAAAAACAGCGGATCATTACACGCTCGTGCGCGCTGTGTGCCCAGTTGCTGTTGCAACATGGCGCTGAAACTGCGCTGGTGGACGAGCTGTCCACCCGGCTGGGGCTGGCGCTGGGCATGGACAGTGTGGAGAGTTCCATTTCCTCCAATGCCATTGTACTGACCACCATCTACAACAAATACTGCCTGACCACCGCGCGCAAAAGCATGGACCGGGGCATCAACATGCAGGTGGTATCAGAAGTACAGCGCATTGTGCTGGCTGCTGAACAGCACACGCTGGACTATGAGCAGGTACAGCAAATGCTGCACAACATTCCCCAGGTGCGCCACCCCAACTGGCTGGTGGTGTTGATGGTGGGGCTGGGATGCGCCTGTTTCTGCCGCCTGGCCGGTGGCAGCCTGGGTGCTTGCATGCTGACTTTTGTGGTTGCCTATATTGCTATGTTCATACGCCAGCGCATGGCGATTTGGCATGTGCACCCGATGATCAACGCATGCATTACCGCTTTTTCCGCCACGCTGACCTGCGGGCTGATTATGCGCTTTATTCCTGTGGCGACCCCTTCGATTGCCATGGCATCATCCATCCTGTTGCTGGTGCCGGGCTTTCCGCTGATCAACGCCGTGTCTGACGTGTTCAAAGGGCATGTCAATACAGGCATTGCCCGCTGGGTGATTGCCAGCATGCTGGCACTGACGACCTGCATCGGCATTGTGATGGCCATGTCACTACTGGGGATAGAGCAATGGCAATGAACCTGCTTCTGATACTGCAAAGTATGGTGCTGGCAGCCATTGCGGCAGTGGGTTTTGCCATGGTGTTCAACGTGCCGGCCCGTTACCTGAAATACTGCGCCATTCTGGGCGCGGTGGGCAATGGCCTGCGCACCATTTTTACCTTGTGCGGCCTGAGTATCGAGTGGGCCACACTGCTGGCGGCACTGGCGGTAGGCGCGTTATCGATCATCATGGCGTACAAACATGCCCTGCACCCGAAAGTCATCAGCGTGGCGGCCGTCATTCCCATGTGCCCCGGCGTCAGTGCCTATACCGCCATGATTGCACTGATCAAACTCTCGCAACTGGGCTATACGCCTGAACTGATGGATCAACTGGTCACCAACTTTCTGCGTGCCTCATTCATTGTTGGTTCGCTGTCACTGGGGCTTGCACTGCCCAGCGTCTGGATATACCGCCGCAAAATGCGGGCCAAAGCCCGCTGATGCAATGACATGCTGCTGCGCACGGTGGCAAGCACATTCATCTGATGAACGCATCATCATTGTGGCTCAGGCTCGCCATAGTCATGCGTGTGGATGAGATCCCCGTACACACTCCACTCCTGCCATAAACCGGACCGCTCTCCCTGGGTGTAGTGCCCTTCTACTTTTTTCTGGCCATTGTCATGCCATTGCGTGTAAACGCCTTGTGAAACGTCGTCAACATACGTTAACTTGGATTCGATCTGCCCATTGCGGTACCAGTGCAACCAGTTGCCCTGCTTTGCTCCTTGCCGGTACTGCCCCTCCAGACATATGCGGCCATCTTCGTACCACTGGTTCAGTCGCCCATCCAACTGCCCGCGCTGGTACTGTGCAAGCAGCTTCATCTGACCGTTTTCATACCATTCCGTCCATGTGCCATGCGGCAGGTCTTCGGCATATGTCACCTCACGAAATACCTGCCCGTTTTCAAACCAGTATGTCCACTGCCCATGTTTCTGGCCGCCTTCATAGAAGGCCCGCAGCATTTTGGAGCCATCCTCGCGCCAGTATGTCCATGCCCCCTGTTGCAGCCCGTTCTGGTACAGCCCCTCCACCCGCTTCAGCAGGCTGATATACCAGCCGACATAAGGGCCGGTAATCTCTCTGCCCTGCAACTCAAAATCCGGGTCAACCACCTGCTCCAGATTCATCAGCACATACGGGTCGGTATATTGTGTCTGGCCAATCCGGTAAAAATCCTGCACCAGATAAAACCCTTCAGGCGTCACCCCCCGAAACAGGCGATACAACCGTGTACCCCAACTGTTACGGCCCTCAGCAACCAGGTCTCCCACATTCCACACCGGCCTGGCCACCGCAGGTTCGGTTACCCCTCCGGCTTGCTGTGACTGTGGCTGCGCGCTGGCATGCATGCCAGCACCCCAGATTACCGCGCCGATCAGCCATACCAGCATGCGCGTCGTATTTTTCTCCATTCTCATCCGTTGCTCATCCGTTACTGCTTCCATCCCCGGTTTGCTCTCAAGCTGCCTCCAGCAGCTTGGCCTGTGCCTGATTCTCCAGGTAGCGCGCGTGAACTGCTGCCATACCTGCCATACCCATACGACACATCTGTCGCCAATGTTATTGTAGCCCCCTGGCCCATCCCTGATCAGTATGCCTGCCTATATAGGCGCCTCAGAGCGCAGGGCTCTTGAAAAAGTGCCTGCTTCCCCCGATATAACAGCTTGATCAGGTGTACAGATCAAAATCTACGATAAACTGTCAGGGCGTATTAACACGCCCTCGTCTGTACCAGCAAAGGCCATTATGAAAACGACTTTCCCCACGCTGTTTGTTTCCCACGGTTCTCCGATGTGGGCCGTTGAGCCAGGCCCGATTGCCCCGGCTCTGCGTCAACTGGTCAGCCCCTGGCCAAAGCCGCGCGCCATTGTGGTCATATCAGCCCACTGGATGAGCCGTACGCCCCAGCTCAGTACCGCGCAGCAGCCCGAAACCGTTTATGACTTTTACGGCTTCCCCTCTGTACTGTACACCCTGCAATATCCGGCCAAAGGGCCTGATGATGAAACGGTGCAGTTGATTATGGACAGCGTGCAGCCCACCATCCTCCACAGCATGGCCAATAACCCGCAGCGTGGCCTGGACCATGGCGCCTGGGTGCCGTTGCGCCATATGTATCCGGATGCAGATGTGCCTGTGGCAGAAATTTCAATGTATCCATCCATGTCGCCGGCAGAACAATACCAGTTCGGACAGGCGCTGAACCAGTTGCGCCACCAGGGCATTTTGGTCATCGGCTCAGGCAGCCTGACGCATAACCTGCATGAAATGCAGCCCGATGGCGCCCCCGTCCCGGCTTATGTGCAGGAGTTTCGCAGTTGGGTGTCAGAACATCTGGCACAAGGCGACCTTGAAAGCATGCTGCATTACCGTGAGCTCTCGCCTGCAGGTGCACGTGCCCACCCCACGCCTGACCACCTGATGCCACTGTTTGTAGCCATGGGGGCCGGCAGCGATGCCCTGTCAGAAGTGAAATACATCGAAGGCCAAACCACCAACGGCGTCATCAACATGGATGCCTACATGTTCGGAACAGCCCCGGTGGTTCAATAGTGTTATATACCCTACCCTGTTCGCCGGTTCAAAACCGGGGAACAGGGTCCGCATCCTGCTATCCGCAGATAGTTTTCCCTTATCCACGGGTCATTCTGCTTCAATAGACCCCGGTTATCCCTGGATCATCGATGCTTTTCCTTTGGCAAAACAGGCATCACCTGTAATATCAAAGGGATCACATTGATATTTTTGAACATTGCATTGAACTTTTTCCCGATTGATTTACTCTACATTGGGTAGGAATCGTTGGCAGCATCCCATTTCTGATGAAAACGGATGACTCCCCCACACGGATAAGGGTATGTTGCACACGTTTAGCACTCTCAATCAGAGAGTGCTAATATCCTGATCAGGAAAGGAGTGTTACTGATGACACGTAAAGGTATGCTCGTCCCTCAAAATGACAGCGTCATGGCCGGCAAAAAAACAAACAATGCAGTCGCCGTGGCTAATTCCTGGGCGGTAATCCCGTCCCTGGGAAATCTGGATGCCTATATCACGGCAGTGAATAACCTGCCCTTGCTGACAGAAGAAGAAGAAAACCGCTATGCCCGCGCTTACCGCGAGCATAACGACCTGGATGCTGCCGGAAAACTGGTGCTTTCTCACCTGCGCCTGGTGGTGTCGGTCGCCCGGCAATACCTCGGTTATGGTTTACCGCATGCAGACCTGATTCAGGAAGGCAATGTCGGCCTGATGAAAGCGGTCAAACGTTTTGACCCGACCCAGGGAGTGCGGCTGGTCAGCTATGCGCTGCACTGGATCAAAGCGGAAATTCACGAATACATTTTGAAAAACTGGCGTTTGGTCAAAGTGGCCACCACCAAGGCTCAGCGCAAACTGTTCTTCAATCTGCGCTCAATGCGCAACAGCATGAAGGACGGTGAAGACAATGACATGCACCGCACCACGCTGACGCCAGGCGAAGTGACACAAATGGCGCAGCAGCTTAAGGTCAAACCTGAAGAAGTGCTGGAAATGGAAACCCGCCTGGCTGGTGGCGAAATTGCTCTGGAAGCCCCGGTAGATGATCAGGAAGAACATTTCGCCCCGATCACCTATCTGGCTGACGAAAAGAGTGAACCCACCCGTATGCTGGAAGCGCGCAACCATGACCGCCTGCTTAGCGAAGGCATCGGGCAGGCCCTGGAAAGCCTGGATGCACGCAGCCGTCGTATTGTTGAAGAGCGCTGGCTCAAGGTCAACGATGATGGCAGTGGTGGCATGACGCTGCAGGAACTGGCACACGAATATGGTGTCAGTGCCGAACGGATCCGTCAGATTGAGAGTGCCGCAATGAAAAAGATGCGCTCTGCCTTGCAGGAGGCGCAATACGCATAACGCACAGGCTTCACAGAGAGCGAGCCTATAAATAACTACTGACACATTTGGCAATTTAAAACGGACATGCCCCTCATGGGACATGTCCGCTTTTGTTTTGGTGCCAGAAACAACCTTACATCACCGTGCCATCAGTGCGAATACACCCCACCCAAGGTATTCACGCGTATACGCAGCATAGCGTTTGGGTTCCTGGGTCAGTGTAGCTCGAACCTCTTGTGCAAAGTCATCGTCCGCATTCGCCTCGAGCCAGCGGCGCATGGTGAGCCACTTGGCTGCCTCGTACCTGTCCCAGCCCTCCTGGTCAGCCAGAACCATTTCCACAACGTCGTAGCCAAGGTCACCGAAAGACGCAACAAGCTCAGGAAGAATGAGAAAGTCGGCAACAGAATTGGCAGAGCATCCCCTGACAATATCATCCGTCGGCGGCAACTGCCGCCAGTAAGGCTCGCCGATGAGAATGATTCCATTGGGGCGAAGACTCTTTTCCAAAAGCGCAATGGTGCCGGCAACGCCTCCACCAATCCACGTGGCACCGACACAGGCAGCCACACCAACCTTTTTGTTTGTAACGTAACCGGCAGCATCACCATGGATGAACTCGACCCGATCAGCCACACCGAGTTCTTCAGCGCGGAGTTTGGCCTGCTCGCTGAACAACTGGCTCATGTCAACGCCAACGCCCGTGACGCCGTAATCGCGCGCCCAGGTGCACAGCATCTCGCCCGAACCACTGCCAAGGTCAAGCACTCGGGTCTCTGGCTCCAGGCGCAACACCGCGCCAAGAGTGGCATACTTTTCTGGTGTGAACGGGTTATGAATGCGGTGGGCGCTTTCAGAAATATTAAAAATACGCGGGATATCCAATGCTGAAATTCCTTTGACTAGCTGATGAAATAACCGGAATGTACCCTTTGAGACTGTAAACAGTTAAGGGTTTTAAACACCACGACAGTATAAACGCTCTCACCTCACTGTCAGAAACCTCATCGCACAGCATTCCCGGCACACCGCTTTCCATTGCCCCTGCCGCATCATCTTGTCGTTTTTTGTGCACACCGCCACAACAATCCACATCCGGTTCAATACAGCCGTCAAAACCGCACAGGCCTACAGCGCCGGATAAAAGATGAGCATTTGCCTGATTTTTATCAGGCGGCCACAATTTTGGCAATCGCCTGCCCAACATCTGCCGTCGTGGCCGAGCCGCCCAAGTCCGGCGTACGCGGCCCCGCGGCCAGCACCTGCTCAATGGCCTTCATGATCGCATCGTGTGCCGCACGCCCCGCCCCCAGGCTGTGAGTGAGAAAGTCCAGCATCAGTGCGCCAGACCAGATCATGGCGACCGGATTGGCAATGCCCTTGCCATAAATATCAGGTGCAGAACCATGTACCGGCTCAAACAGCGACGGAAACTGCCGCTCAGGGTTCAGATTGGCCGAAGGCGCCAGCCCGATGGTGCCCGTGGTCGCCGGCCCCAGATCAGACAAAATATCACCGAACAGGTTGGAAGCCACCACCACATCAAAACGATTGGGCTGCAACACAAAGCGGGCACTCAGAATATCGATATGCTGCTTGTCAACCTTTACCTGCGGATACTCGGCCCCCACAGCCTGCGCGCGGGCGTCCCACCAGGGCATGCTGATGGCAATGCCATTGCTTTTGGTCGCAACCGTCAGGTGCTTGCGCGCCCTGGACTGGGCCAGCTCAAAAGCAAACCGCAACACACGGTCAGTACCAAAGCGCGAAAAAATCGACTGCTGCATGACCACCTCACGCTCAGTCCCGGCATACATCACGCCACCCACTGACGAATACTCGCCCTCGGTATTTTCACGCACCACCACATAATCAATATCGCCCGGTTTGCGGCCGCTGAGCGGACACGGCACCCCTTCGAACAGACGGACCGGGCGCAGGTTGATGTACTGGTCAAACTCACGGCGGAATTTCAGCAAAGAACCCCACAGCGACACATGGTCCGGTACCGTGGCCGGCCAGCCGGCAGCGCCAAAATACAGTGCATCCATCCCCTGCAATTGCGCCTTCCAGTCATCCGGCATCATCTGCCCGGTTTGTGCATAGTAATCACAACTGGCCCAATCAACCATGTGAAGCTCCAGCGACAGGCCAAACTTACCGGCAGCCGCCTGCACCACCCGCAGCCCTTCGGGCATCACTTCCTTGCCAATGCCATCCCCGGGAATCACCGCAATATGATATGTCTGACTCATCACCACTCCCTTGAAACAAAACCAACCATTGAACCTATCTGCGCTGGCGCAACATGGCCCGCATGTCCTCCAGCCCCACAGCGGTTTCCTCTTCTGCCCGGATACCGCTGCCGAGCTTAAAAGCATGCCCGTAGATAATTTCAAACGTCAGCGAATAAATCGTTTTACCATCCGGGTCCTGGGAAGACAGCAATGCAAAAGCCTGATGCAACTGATTCAGCCAGCGCGGGGTACGCAGCCCCGCATAACGCTGCGGATGCGCATTGATCCCCATCGTCCGTAATTCACGCAGCAGCGCCTCAGGGCTGGCCCAACTGAGCTCAATGAACTCCATATCCATCACCGGGTCGGTGAAACCGGCCTGCATCATCATGTCGCCCAGATCGTGCATATCAACAAAATCAACTGCAGGCCTGCCCCACCCGTTGCGGGCATACACAGTCTGCAGCTCTTTGAGCGTATCGGGCCCAAAGCATGAAAACATCACAAACCCGCCCTGCTGCAGTAACTGCTGCCATTGCTGCATCTGTTGCAGAGGGTCCGGGCAGAAATGCAGCGCCATGTTAGACCACAGCAAATCGGCACAGCCCGCCTGCAACTCAGCAGGCGCACACCCGGTGATAGCCGCTTTCTTCCAACGGCCCGGCTTCCACCACGAACCAGGGTTTTGAAACTGCTGCAATAACTGCTGCAAAGGTTGCGCCGCATCATCGGCCAGAATGCCTTTCGCCTGCGGATAGCGCTGCATGATCTGCTCATGACTGCCATCGGCCAGTGCAGGCCAGTCCAGCCACACCTGTGGCTCGTACTTGATCAGTTGCAACTGTTCGGCCATGCGCCGTCCAACCTCCTGATGCAGCCAGGGTGGTGTGGTTTGCATGTTGCGCCAGCGGTTCACGGCCCAGGAATCAATCGGCCTATACGTCTTTTCTGTCATGAAATACCATTAAACCAAACAACACTTAGTCTACCTTAAGCCAACGGCCATGCTGCCGGTATACTGTGATAACCATGAAGCAGCCAGAAAACATGCCGCCCACCTGCGAAACGCCTTCCTGCACAGACGGGGTGGATGCATGCCAGACTGCGATTTTGCCTCATTCCCAGCCTCAACCATTTTCTGCGGCCTTTCCTGCCCGCTACCCTGCCCATGGCCTGTTTTCATGGTTGCCCAGCCGTTGTGCCGCCTGCCGGCACTGGCCCTCACATGGCCTATGTGCAAACTGCTATGCATTGTTCCTTCGGCGCACATCGTGCTGTATCCGCTGTGCCATTCCCATGCCGGCCACAGCGCAACAGATCTGCGGGCAGTGCCTTACCCACCCCTTCGCTTTTGATGCCACCATCGCCGCTGTGCCTTACACAGACCCCTGGCGGCAACTGGTGCAACGCTTCAAGTTTCATCAGGGAACAGAATACGCCAGAGTCATTGCACAGTTAATGCAGATGACCATTGCACAACACCTCAACGACAACCGGCCAGACCTCATCGTTCCCATTGCAACAGCGCCCAGCCGGATGCGCGAGCGCGGCTATAACCAGGCCTGGGAGATTGCCCGCCCTCTGGCCAAACTGCTGCAATTGCCATGCGCCGCCAATGTACTGATACGCACACACGAACATGACAGCCAGACACACCGGAAGCGAAAAGAACGTTTCAAGGCACTGCGCCATGCTTTCACGGCTTCTCCCCGATGGCAGGGCCACCTGGCAAAAAAACACATTGCCCTGGTCGATGATGTCATGACCACTGGCGCCACCCTGGACGCCGCGGCCCGGGCACTCAAAGCGGCTGGTGCAAGCCAAGTCAGCGCCTGGGTTTTTGCACGCACCCCGGAGCAGCGCAATCAGCGCTAAAATGCACAACTGTTTTCATCACGCACTCTGCTGCTGTATGCACATCGTCCTTGTCCACCCGGAAATTCCACCCAACACAGGTAACATCATCCGCCTGGCCGCCAATACCGGCTGCGACCTGCACCTGATCGAACCGCTGGGATTTTCCATGGAAGACCGCTACATGCGCCGTGCCGGACTGGACTATCACGAATACGCCGATGTGCAGCGCTATGCCAACTGGCAGGACTTTCTGCAACGTGCACAGCCCGTACAGCAACGCATGTTTGCACTCACCACCAAAGGCAGCAGCCCGTTTGCCGACAACCACTGGCAAATGGACGACTGGCTGGTATTCGGCTGCGAAACCAAGGGGCTGCCTGCCGATGTGTTTAACGCTTTCCCTGCCAACCAGCGAGTACGCCTGCCCATGCTGCCAACCCAGCGCAGCTTGAACCTTTCCAATACAGTGGCCGTTGTCGTCTACGAGGCCTGGCGCCAAAACGGCTATATCGGCGGCGTTTGAAACGGCAGCTTTTTTCATCGCCTTTCTGATCGGGTATCACCTCCTGCCCCTTGCTGTATCAGCATGATGCACCTGTAAAAATAGAGCATCACAATGCAACTGGTGTTATGACACTTTGCATATCAGAAAACCATATATCTATTTGCTTATAGATATCTCCGATAATCTCACACTATTTTAATAAATTTTATCACAAAATTATAGCCTACCCATAATTCTCTAAATGCAATTTTAATTATTCTTTAAAATAGTTATAAAATCATCAAAACTTATTTCAAAATCTGGGTAACTTTCATCTGCTACATAGTATCGAATCAATATTTCAAAATCAGTAAAATTGTATGTTAAATAAACCAAATTTAATCTGATTTCTTTTTTCTCTTCTGAAAAGCAATTACCAATGATAAAATTTTTTATTTTATTGCTATTGGAAATAGAATCTATTAATGCATCTAATGTGTTTTCTTTCATATGGATTCCTACATCAATACATATTATAGAGGGAAAACGGTTCTAACCCACAATTTCGAATCTATAAAAAGTTTTATTGTGTCTGTGGTAGCCCCGTCAAGGTTAGTTCCAGCAGTGCCCTGATCATGTCGGTACAGATGTAATGTAACGCGTACCAACGCAGCACTCTTGCTATCAATGAACACCGTTTCCAACCTTTCGCTATGCCCAAACTCTTAGCCGCTGAGTTGATTTATTAATTTTAAAGCAATATCTATTTATAAATTAACTATAAATATCCAACTCAGGTATTTCTATATACTCAAAAGAAAGCAATTCAATATTTTCATTATCAAACATTAAATTCCATACATTCAAATAAAATCCCCTTATAGAAACATTTGTTGGCAATATTATTTGAGGCAGCACTTCGTTGTATAGATTCAATAACTCCTGATCAGACCAATAATTAATTCCATATCGAAAACTTTCTTTCACTTTTAACTGCATAGAGTCGGACAATAACTTATGTTCAATTTTTAAATAGTTATTTACCATTTTTTCGATGCTAAAATTATTATTTAAACTTACTCCTTTTATTTCTTTCGAAAGCTCTCTACCCTCACCTAATGAGCTCCAAAAAACAGACATATAACCTTTACTTATTTTCATCTCATAATTTACCCATTAATAGCTTAACCATTATTATATAGAGATACCTCTATCCAACCAGATCTTATATTCACAAGCTGGCGCTTTCAGGTGCTCACTTCAGATGAACAGGAATATCCCGTTAATAATTTTAGAACGTGTGCCTTGCATATACCCAGATTTAAAATGAAATTACGGCTTTTCATACATGGCTGCAACAATCAGGTGCCCAATAAAGTATCGTTTTGATCAACCCCGCGTATCACCAAAATACACTTTGAAAACCGCTGTATCGCTACAACTTGTTTCAAGCTAAACTGCTGGCAAAGCTTTATCCATCACCCATAACCTGGCGGACTGTTTATGGAGCACACCACAGAACTGCTGCGCATTGCCCAGCAGCAATCGCTGGACCCACAGCGCTTTCAGCAGCTTCAGGCGCTGGCATCTCCCCAGCCAGAGCTGAACACCAGCGACCACTGGCTGCGCAAAGGGCTGCTGATTCTGGCCGCCTTGTGTCTGGGCCTGGCGCTGATTTTCTGGATTGCGGCCAACTGGCAGGATTTTTCCAACTTCCAGCGCTTTGCCATTGTGCAAACAACACTGGGTATCAGTCTGCTGGCCGGGTGCTTTTCAACCCGCCTGCGCCCGGCGGCTCTGCTGCTCGCACTATTGGCCTTGGGCGGCCTGCTGGCTCTGTATGCACAGGTGTACAGCACCAGTGCTGACAGCTGGCGGCTGTTTGCCATCTGGGCCGCCATGGCACTGCCAATTGCACTGGCAGCCCGGCATCAGGCAGTATGGATACCATGGACTTTCATTGTGCTGATTGCCAACAGCCTGTGGCTGTCTCAAAGCGGAAGATGGTCAATGCCGCCCTCTGTCACATGGGGGTCATGGGGTGTCATCCTGGTTCTGGCCGCCGCCATGTACCCGCGCGGCATACTCAAGGCATGGCTGGGCGGCGCATCGCATCTGGCGTTCCGCTGGGTTGCCTGCCTGGGGGTTATTTTCATAGGCTACACCGCATTGGCGCATCTGTTCGACCATACGCAATGGATGGCTTTGTTTGGGTTGCTGGTTCTGGCAGCCATCGCAGGTGCGCTATATACAGCACGGTACCTGGATATTAGCATATACGCCCTGTGCATGCTTTGCATTGATGTACTGCTTGTGGCATCCGCTATCCGTCTCTTTATAGAAATGGATCTCGAAGTTATCGGATGGATTTTCATCACACTGCTGCTTGGCATCATGTCTGTTGCCTTGCTGACTTACGGCGTCATCTTGTTGAAAAAGATACGGCAGGCTTTATCACCAGATACTGTGCAAAAAACCCCCTCTGTCTCAGGGAGTAACGCATGATGAATACCACGGCCCCCAAAACATCGCCCGCACCTTCCCGCTGGGTAACCGGCCTGCAACAGGCTATAGAGCAAGGCATCATTGGCCCTTCATATTCGCTTGAGGAACACACACCCTGGTCCACCATGGTGCTGACGTTCATTGGCGCATTCATTTCATCGTTGTTATTTATCGCCTGTTTCGGCCTGATCGCCTACGAGCTAGATCTCATCGACAGTTCAGTCTTTTTCTTTATCTGCGGTTTTTTGGGCACGGTAAGCGCGCTGGTTACATTGCACAGCAAATCGCAACGGCGTCTTTTTGCAGAGTATCTGCTGTTTATTTTGCTGGTTGTCGGTATCGGACTGATCACCGTAGGCTTTCTGGTTGACAGCCCTATCAGGGAAAAACAGGTTCCGCTGCTTATCAGCATACTGTGCGGCATCTGCACGTTTGCCTTGCCCATCAACTGGGGGCGTGCCATTGGCGGCTTTGCCACTGCCATGTGGCTGTATCTTTATTTTCAGGTATTTCCCAGCGCTATCGGCTTCCCACAATCGTACGTTGCTGTGCTGACCCTGCCACTGGTCGCCATGGTCTTTATCGCAGCACAGCAATCCATTGTCCGGCAAGGCCGCTGGAAACTGGCTTTGCATCTGGAGCCCATACTCTGCGGCTGGGTAGCTGCCACCCTGATCGCAGTCGCCATCAGCGCCGGGCAGGCCATGTTTGTCGGGGGTTTTCTGCCTACCAGTTTCGGAGCAACCTCAGGCAAAACAGCCTTTGGCAGCCTGTTGGTTGAATACATGCGTTACCCGCTGACCTGGATATCGCTGGCAACATTGCCCATTGCGTGGTGGTGGTCGGGCATGCATTGGAAAGTTCTGCAACACGGGCGTGTCATTGCTTTGCTGTTGGTGGTTACTGTCTTTTCGTGCATCAGCCCCCTGCTGGCCATCAGCCTGGCACTGGGAACCATGGCACTGGCAACGCAGCGTTACCGCATTGCCATTCTCGCAGGGATTGCCGCGCTGTGGATCATTGGAGCGCTGTATTACAACCTGCACATGACCTTGGCCCATAAAGCTGCGTGGCTGGCCATCACAGGGCTTGTCCTGCTGGTGCTGGCATTTGCCGGCAGGCCATTGAAGCAGCCGGCGGCACAAACACCCTCACCTGCAGCTCAGTCAAAAACAATGCCTTTTGCCACCAAACCTGTAGTCAGTCTGGCCCTGCTGGCACTGGCCGCTGTCGTTGCTTTTGGGGGTGTCAACAGCAGCATCTGGAAGCAGGAGCAGATCCGCTCGGCCGATTTTCAGGTACTGATCCCGCTGGCGCCGGTAGACCCCCGCTCCCTGATGCAGGGAGACTATATGGTGGTGAATTTTGAGATTGGCTCTGCCCTTGCCAACGCCCCTGAGCAGGCCAGACGGTACGCCTATCTGGATATAGGGCCTGACCATGTTGCCCGCCTGCACCGTGAAGCACATGAAGGAGAACCCCGTATTGAGCTGGTTTACCGCAGCGGCCGCTGGACGCTGCCGGCTGATGCCTGGTTTTTCCAGGAGGGTGATGGCAAGCGGTGGGAAGCTGCCCGCTATGGCATATTCACGGTAACGCCAGATGGGCAATCCGCACTGGTCAATATGGCAACGTCTGATCTGCAACCCATTCAGTAAACAAAATGCACTGCGTAAGCAGTGCATTTAAAACTTCCACCTTTGAAGATCAGAGCACACTTATTGTGGCGGCCAGCCAAAAGACTGTGTGATGTAAATCTTATAGCCTTCAGGCAAAGCCAGTTTGCCTTGCAAAACGGGAATATAGTTATCGCCGCGCACCACATTGTTTAAACCCACCGAGGCACTGTAAAGCCCGGCATTTTGGAACAGGGCACCCACATGCAGCGGGTCATACCGGCCATCAGGCGCGGCATAAACAAAAGACAGCGGCGCATTGTCAAACTGGGCGCGGTAGTCTTCATCCAGCTCTTTAACCAGCGTATTATCCTTTGCGTCATAACGCCACACACCACTGGCCATGACCACATACACCTCCACTTCCTGCTTATTGCGTGCTGTCGGCGCTGTACGGTGGCCGTCCGGGCGGTTAATGCCCCAGGTTGCCCACAACAGGTCGCTTAACGTTTGCTCTGAAATCACTTTGTCACTGAAATCGCGTGCAGCATGGCGTTCTGCCAACGCTTCCATCAGGGGTTTACCGCCGGTTTTTTCCGGTGCCGGCAAATTCATCACCCCCTGTGCCAAAACCGCACCCGACCAAGATAAAACGACTGCACACAACGCAGATGCAGAAAAATGGACTGACCGGCGAATAAAAGATGTAGATATCATAGGGAACCCTCTCGTTGGAATTGTGGAATACCAAGACCTTCAGGCCAAGCCTTCCCTTTTATACCACATTCAAAATAGTGTATGTCTGAAATACCGTGGCTGTTCCCGGAATAGCCAGGTACAGAAAATGTCAACCGGAGGTTAAAGGTCCCACTCCGCCTTGGCTTCACGCTGCATCAGCGCCTGCAAGGCTGCGTCAGGGGTCATCTTGCCGTCCAGCAGCGCCAGCACCCCTTCGGAAATAGGCATTTCCACACCCAGATGGCGCGCTGCCATCACAATGGAGCGTGCGCTGTACACGCCTTCGGCCACATGCCCAAGGGTTTGTAGAATATGTTCCAATGTTTTGCCTTCGGCCAGTTGCAGGCCGACACGGCGATTGCGCGACAGATCGCCGGTTGCGGTTAAAACCAGGTCGCCCAGCCCGCTCAAGCCCATGAATGTCTGTGCCTGCGCGCCCAGCGCCACACCAAAACGCGCCATTTCCGCCAGGCCCCGGGTAATCAGCCCGGCACGGGCATTCATGCCCAGCTTCAAGCCATCCACCAGGCCGGTGGCAATGGCCAGCACGTTCTTCACGGCCCCGCCGACTTCAACGCCAACCGGGTCATCGCTGCGGTAAACACGCAGGCGCTCACTGTGAAAAGCCGCCAAAGCCTGCTCGCATACGCGTTCCTGTTCGCTGGCAACCACCACGGCGGTAGGCAAGCCCAGGGCCACCTCTTTGGCAAAGCTTGGGCCGGAAAGCACACCAAAACCGTTCTGGCGAACAAAGTCAGGCGCCACCTGCTGTGCCACCTGATGCCCCAGCAGGCCCACAGTGGCCCCTGGCTGCGGCTCTTCAATGCCTTTGCTCAGACAGATAACCGGACAGTGCACCTGTCTGGCTGTCAGCGTAAGCAGCATTTCACGCAATGCAGCCATCGGTGTGGCAAGCACAATCAGGTCAGCATTGGCCAATGCTGCATCGAGATCGGAGGTAATTTCAAGGCGTTTATTCAGTTCGATACCAGGCAGGAAACGCTTGTTTTCGCGTTCCTGCTGTACCGCATGCGCATGCTCGGGGTCTTTTGACCAAAGGACGACCTGATGCCTGGCCGCAGCGCTTTGCGCCATGGCTGTTCCCCAGGCCCCTGCACCGAGCATGGCAATTTTCATTGTTTCGCCTTTATGGATTCTTTCACCAAAGGCTTATGCACTTGCAATGGTGGTGGTACCGGTATCGCCTTTTTGCTGCTGTTGTTGCTGTTGCTGCAACTGGGCTTCATACATGGCCTGGAAGTTGATTTCGACCAAATGCACCGGCGGGAAGCCGCCACGGCTAATCACATCAGCCACATTGGCGCGCAAATACGGATAAATGATCTGCGGGCAGGCAATCCCCAGCACCGGGCCAACCTGGTCTGCCGGAATATTGCGCAGTTCAAAAATACCGGCCTCTTTCACTTCGGCCAGGAACAACGTACGGTCATTCACCTTGGTGTGCACGGTAGCGGTTACGGTAACTTCGTAGCTGTTATCAGCAATTTTTTCGTTACCCAACTGCAACTGGATATCAACAGTCGGCTGCACCTGTTCGAGCAGAATTTTAGGAGAGTTGGGCTGCTCCAGCGACATTTCCTTCATGTAAAGGCGCTGAATATTGAACACCGGCTGATCGTTTGCGGCCTGCGGTGCCTGTGCTCCGGTGTTAGGATTGGTGTTACCGTTTGTTGTTGCCATAATAAAATCTTGCTTATCAAAATAAAAGAATAACGCTTTTCGCAATGAAAAGCACTGAAAAGAACACAAAGGGCATTATCACCCAAGTAGGCATCTGCGCCTAGTGTTGTCGACAAAACCTCAAAGGCGCGCGCGCTTACCTGCCACCCTCACAATCTGTACATCTGAACTACTGCTGCCGGTTATTGCGGCTGCCCTTCGAGCAAAGGCACGAGTCCGCCGCGGCCGTCCAGCGCCATCAGGTCATCACACCCGCCAACATGGGTCGTGCCGATGAAAATCTGCGGCACGGTGCGCTGGCCGGTTAACTTCATCATTTCATCACGCTGCGCAGGGTCGGTATCCACACGCACTTCTTCAATGTGCTCAACGCCGCGCTGCTTGAGCAGCATTTTGGCCCGCTGGCAATAGGGGCACACTGCGGTGGTATACATTTTGACTGCTTGCATGACTGGTTGCTCCGTTATTTGAATGACATTGCTTTTATATAGGGGCAGTATCGTATTTTTCCAGATACCGCCCTGTACTTAACCCACAAAATGGTTACTTTTTGGCTTTATTCGGTTTGGCCGGGCCGGTTTCGAGCGGAAACTCGGCTTTGGCCCATTCCCTGAGCCCGCCGGTCAGCAATTGCACGCTTTCATAACCCGCTTTTTTAAGTGCAGGCAGCGCTTTTTTGGCACTCTGGCCGGTCGCGCACACCACAATCAGCGGCAGCGTTTTATTGGTCGGCAGGCCGCTGACGCCTTCTGAGGCCAGCGATTCCAGCGGAAGACTGCGGGCGTTCACAATATGTCCAGCCTCGAACTGGTCTTGTGGACGAACATCGACCACAACCCCTTTTTCATGGTTGATGATCCTGACTGCCTGCGCCGGTGAAAGACCGCCCCCGCCGCTTCTGCGTGCGCTGGGAAGAAACAAACCAATCCCTGCAATCACTGCCACCAGGATCAATAACCAGTTCTGAAGAATAAAGCCCACAAAATCTCCTTGGTACCGTAAAAAACCGCGTTAACAAAACAATGTGCCATCGGTCAAACACCAGATGACACCCTTTTTTTATCGCCTATTCAAACATCATTATAAAATTGATTCTTTACCTTTTCACGGAGCATGTCTCATCATGTACAAATTGGTCTTACTTCGCCATGGGGAATCGACCTGGAATCTGGAAAACCGTTTTACCGGATGGACAGACGTCGGCCTGACGGACACAGGCGTACAACAGGCTCAGCAGGCCGGGCGGCTGCTCAAGGAGGCCGGTTACGATTTTGATCTGGCATACACCTCTGTGCTCAAACGTGCCATCTGGACACTGTGGCATACGCTGGACCAGATGGAACGCACCTGGCTGCCGGTGCGCAATTCATGGCGACTCAACGAGCGCCATTACGGTGCGCTGCAAGGGCTTAATAAGGGAGATATGGCCAAACAATACGGCGATGAGCAGGTGCTGATCTGGCGCCGCAGCTACGACTGCCCGCCCCCGCCACTGACCGCAGATGACCCGCGCGGGCAGCGCCATGACGTCCGCTATGCGGCACTGGATGCTCAGCAGATCCCGCTGACAGAGTGCTTAAAAGATACCGTGGCCCGCGTGCTGCCTTACTGGCAGGAGGAAATTGCGCCCAGCATTCAGGCCGGAAAACGTGTGCTGATTGCCGCCCATGGCAACAGCATCCGCGCGCTGATCAAATATCTGGATGATATTTCTGAAAAAGACATCGTCGGCCTGAACATTCCCAATGGTATTCCACTGGTGTATGAGCTGGACCAGAACCTCAAGCCCATCCGGCACTATTACCTGGGCGATGAAAAAGCCGCTGCCGCTGCGGCAGCCGCCGTGGCCAAGCAAGGCAAGGTATAACACATCGGCATAAAGGCATGATTTTGCCTTTATGCTTGATTTTTCTACCTTTTTTGTGGTAAGTTGATGCCCTACTGCCATCTGTGGAATCAATTTTCTATACGATACGGGGTTACAAAACCTTGGCATCGGCCTGCATTGAGGCACCGCCACAGATGACGTAAATGTAAAAAATGAGTAATTTTTCAATAAGATAGGTATATCTCTGAAGAGAATCAGGCATATAATCCCAAGCTGCATGACGCTCGTGCGGCAGCTTTATTTCAGGTATTGGCAACCAGTCAGACTGGCCTGATACCCGTATGTTCTGTGGAAAATTGAATATGAATCCTAAATTTAAAATCGCCGGGTGGATCACCATTGGCGCTCTGACCGGGGCATTGGCAACCATTCAGCTTCAGGCTATTGCCCGAGGCACCATCTCTCCTTTGCCACTGGAGCAGATTCAGGAATTTGCCGCCGTCTTTGGCATCATCAAAACCTCTTACGTTGAGCCGACCGATGAGCACAAACTGATGCAGGATGCCATTTCCGGCATGGTTGCCGGGCTGGACCCGCACTCGCAATACCTGGGCCCGGAAGACTTCAAAGAATTCCGTGAAAGCACCTCGGGCAAATTTGTCGGGGTCGGTATTGAAATTACCCAGGAAGACGGGCTGGTGAAAATTGTTTCCCCGATTGAAGGCTCCCCCGCTTACCGGGCCGGCATTCAGTCCGGTGACCTGATTACCCGCATTGACGACACCGAAGTGCGCGGCCTGACATTGCAGCAGGCGGTACAGCGCATGCGTGGCGAACCCAATACCAAAGTGGTGCTGACGATTTTCCGCAAATCAGAAAACCGTACTTTCACCGTGCCGATCATCCGCGCGGAAATTCAGACCCAGTCGGTCAAGGCACGCATCATTGAGCCTGGTTACGGCTGGATCCGCGTATCCCAGTTCCAGGATAATACCGTTGCGGCATTTGTCACCAAAATCAACGAGCTGTATCAACAGGACCCCAACCTCAAGGGGCTGGTGCTCGATCTGCGCAACGATCCGGGCGGCCTGCTGGATGCCGCTGTAGCCATCTCTTCAGCCTTCCTGCCGGAAAACACGGTGGTGGTATCCACCAACGGGCAGTTGGAAGAATCCAAATACACCTTCAAATCAGACCCGCAGTACTATGTGCGCCTGAGCCCGCTTGAAATGGCAGGCAGAAGCAGAAACCAGACACTGCAACTGATGGCACAAAGAGACCCGCTGCGGGCCCTGCCGGAAGGCATTAAAACCGTTCCGCTGGTGATTCTGGTGAACGAAGGCTCGGCTTCCGCTTCTGAAATTGTGGCCGGTGCGCTGCAGGATAACAAGCGCGCCACCGTCATGGGCGCCCAGACTTTCGGCAAAGGGTCGGTACAGACCATTCGCCCATTGAGTGAAAATACCGGCATCAAGCTCACGACTGCGCTTTACTACACCCCTTCGGGCTCGTCCATCCAGGCCAAAGGCATTGTGCCCGATATCCTGCTGGCTGAAAACGAAGACGGCAGCAGCCCGCTGGCAGCGCTTTATACACGCGAAGCCGACCTGCTGCGCCATCTGACGGTCAACGAAGAAGATGCCAAAGCTGCCGCCGAGCGCCGTGCCAACCGTGATGCGGCCATCAACCGGCTGCAAAACGGCAGCGACGACAAAACAGCGTTGCCACGCCCGCCCGAATACGGCAGTGACGAAGATTTCCGTTTGCGCCAGGCACTGAACTTCTTGCAGGGCAAACCGGTGATCATCGCTCAGGCCGATGAAAGCAAGGCTGACAGCGAGACAGATAAGCCAGCCGCATCTTCTTCGGATGCCGAAAAACCGGAAGCTGCGCCAGGCATCACTGAAAGAGTGCTGCCGCTCGAACCGGTCACACCGGAACCGGCTCCGGCACAGTAATTCAGACGATTTCCTGTCTGCAAGGCCCCCGCTCACACAGCGGGGGCTTTTTTATGCGCACTGATTTCACGGCCATTTAACCCCGCAGGGTGTTTTCGCACGTATAAAAACTGAACGATGCTACACTCGTCAGCATCAGGCAACCTCATTGAGTAAAGGAATATTTACATGCGCTTTTATACCCAGTTAGGCTTTACCGTGGCAACATTGGCTTTTATCGCCGGTTGTGCACAACAGCAGCAGACAGCCGTGATGGCAGACGCCCCGCTACCAGCGGCACCTCAGCAGGCCCGTTCGTCAGAGCGGCTGGGAACCCAGTGGGGTGAAGGCATATCCTCCAATGTCACCACCGTTGACCTGCGCCGCACCTCCAGCCAGCCGGTGGATGTGGTTCAAATCAATTACTCCGCCGCCCGCTATTCCGGCAACGCCATTCAGGAAGCAATGATTGCCAATGGCCGCGTTGGCATGTCCATCCTGAACGAAAACAACCGCAAGTGGGAACTCACGCAAGACGGACAACGCCTGTACCTGAAGGGGCGTGAAGGCGAGCGTTACCAGTTGTTCTATCAGAACTATTCGCAAAACACCTACGAAATCGTCGCTACAGTGGATGGGCTGGATGTTCTCAAAGGTTCTGCCGGCTCGCTGTCGAACCGGGGTTATGTGCTGTACCCCAACAGCACGCTGCTGATTGAAGGTTTCCGCAAAAACCAGAATGAAGTTGCAGCATTCCGCTTTTCGGCCCCTGGGGACGCTTATGCGGCCAATACCGATGCAGGTTCAATTCGCAATGTTGGCGTCATCGGCACCGCTGTGTTTGAGCTGAACAACCCGCGGCCCACCACGTCTTCGCCCGTACGCGGCACTCAACAAACGCCACAGGCATTTCCAGGTGACAGCTCCGGTGGTTCCTACGCACCCCCGCCCAACTACCGCCATTAACAGCCCGCCCTTGCGGTGCACTTAACCCCAAACAGCGGCTGAGTTTTCAGCCGCTGTTTGAGCAACCTGATAACTAACAACTGCACCCGTGTATAGGCCGTATAGGCCGCCAATCAGCCGGGATAGAACTTTTTAAATTCCGGCCTGACCGCTGCCAGCACATCCTGCCGGGTGTTGATGCCCTCCAGCCAGGCCAGCCCGTAGGAACGCAGCCCTTCCAGCAGCGACTCCAGCGACAAATGCTCATAACGGCTGCTGCCCAGAAATGCCGGCAAAGCCTGCGACGACTCGGTGCCTTTGTCTGAAAAACTGCGCCATGCCACCTGTGAAAAGCCTTCCGGCAATGCATCCGGCACATGCTCCACCCCGTCCAGCGCCGGGTGCCACACCATTGTCCTGACCTGCACAAAACGCCAGTCGGCCAGATAGCGGGGCACAATCACATCAAACACCTCACCGCGCCGGCGCCAGAAATAACCTGAGGAATAATGAAATGCCGGCGCCAGCTTTTGCAGTGGCTTGAGTGCTGTATCCACCTGCTCGCAAACCTGCCCGATATCATAATTGAACAGCGCGGCATGCGGGTTGCTGAGCAGGCGGTGCTCCAGCGCCGTGTTGTGGTAGCGCGGGTCATAAAAGACCATTTCTGCCACATCACCCACCGAGGCAAAGGTATCAAAATAAGGCAGAGCCACACTGCGCAACTGCTGCTCCAGCCAGACCTCCTGCTGAACGGTGCTGCAATCTTCCCGCCACCAGTAAGTCAACTGGTCGGACAACGCCGGGGAGAGGTCGTGCATCAGCTCGGTATTGTGGATATCGGTCGCTTCGTCCACCTTGTGCTGTGGCAACGTGTGCTCCAGCTCCGGCACCCAGATTCCAAAATACAGCGCGTAGTGAGGGCCGCCATCTTCATGGTGCCGCCAGCCAATGACATCACGGATATTCTGGCGGGTGCGCACACAAAAGTCCATGTGCGGAAAACTCCAGAATCCCGCCTCCGTCAATGTGCGTGCCAGTACCTGCCGCAAGCGTTCGGGCTGACCTGTCATATGCGCTTCCATCGCTTACCTTAACTCTCTTTGTGTCCACATCATCAAACATGCCATTTTACGATCTGTTTACAATAAGGCGTTACCGTACGGCATACCCCGGCACCCAAAGACATTTTACCGTGCACAAACACGCGTTCATTGCCGCATATATTGGCGCGTGTGCCATGAATCACGCTAAAATATAAAGTTTTTTACACCCACTCATTCTGTAACCCGTTTCATGACGTATAAACCGGAAATCGATGGCCTGCGGGCAGTGGCCGTTTTGCTGGTACTGCTTTGCCACATGCAATTGGGCATGGCAGGCGGCTTTATCGGGGTCGATGTGTTTTTTGTCATCTCCGGTTTTCTGATCACCACCATTGTGGTGGACAGCCTCAGCCAGGGCAAGTTTTCATTCTGGAACTTTTATGGCAGACGCTTCGTGCGCCTGTATCCGGCACTGATTGTTGTTGTCATCCTGACCTTCATCGCCGGCTTTCTGCTGACCGATCCCGCCACGCTGGAAAACCTGGCCCGAACCGGCAAATACGCCATCACGTCAGCGTCCAATTTCTTTTACTACAAACACCAAGGCTACTTTGCCATTGCGGCACAGAAACAACCTTTCCTGCACACCTGGTCGCTGGGGGTTGAGTGGCAGTTTTATCTGATCTGGCCGCTGCTGGTGTGGCTGGTCTTCAAGCTGCCGCTGAAATGCACCAAAGCGCTGCTGGTTGCTTTGCTGCTGGTCATTACCGTTGCTTCGGTGGTGGCTTCGCAATGGGCACTGACGCATGGCCGGGACAGCGCCGCCTATTACCTGATGCCGTACCGCGCTTTTGAACTGGGGCTGGGCGGCCTGCTGGTGTTCATTTACCATCTGCATATCAAACCTGCCGCCGGTGTAGCGCTGGTCATTGCAGGGCTGGCAGCCATTCTGTTTGCCTCTGTTTTTTACACCCCCAGCACACCCTTCCCCGGTTATTACGCGCTGCTGCCCTGCCTGGGCGCTGCGGCCTGCATGCTGGGCGGCAAAACCTTTGTTCAGAGCAATGTGCTCAAGTGGAACAGCGTGGTTTTCATCGGCAAGGCGTCGTACTCGATCTACCTGGTGCACTGGCCCTTGCTGGTGCTGTACAAATACTATGTGTTCAGAGACATCAACACCGTAGAAAAACTGGTGCTGCTGCTGGTTTCCCTGGTGCTGGGCATTGTGATCTACCTGCTGGTGGAAAAACGCATTAACTGGAAACGCCTGCCCAACAAGCTGGTTGGCTGCCTGGCCATGGCCGCTGTGGTGCTGGTGGTTGCACCGGTGTTCTATTACATCAGCAAAGGGGGGGGTGGCCTGCCCTGGCGCCTGAATGCCACCGAACTGAACAACAACGATTATTTTGAGCCGGCGCGTGCCGGCTACCATGACCGAAGCACACTGGGCAACGAGGCCGGCCCGTTCATCGCCGTGGTGGCGGGTGACAGCTTTGCCCACAGCTATGCCACGGGGTTTGATGAATACCTGAGCCCACGGATGCAGGCGGTTGACCTGGTCACCAGCCCGGGCTGTATGGTATCGGGCCTGTATTACCGCTCGGACCTGTCGGCAGCCGATAAGGCCGACTGCATTGACGTTTACCAGAAAGCCATTGAAAAATCGGCACAATACAATGTGCCGCTGGTGCTGGTTCAGTCCTGGGATAATTACAAAATCCATGAATTCACCCGGCTGGACGAAAGCGGCCAACTTCATTTTGACCGGCAGGCGGTATACGATGATTTCATCCGGCAAAACCTGACCTATACCCTGAGCCAGATGAACGGACGCCCACTGATTCTGGTGGCTACAGTGCCTTACTTCAAAATAGATACCAGCGAAAAAGAATGTCTGGCCCGCCCGCCTTATGTTCCCAACCAGGTCTGCACGCAGCAGATCCTGCTCCAGTATCCCATTGAAGAAGCCATTGCACACCATATCAACACCTTGCTGCAGGAGTTTGCCCAGCAGCACCCGAACGTCTACTATGTAGACCCGTCGCTGCAGGCCTGCCCGCAAGGGATTTGCACGGCACAACACAATGCCATGATTTACGACGATGGCTCGCATTTGTCCAAATACGGCTCACGGCTGCTGACCCCAACGGTGCTTGGGGCAGTCGAGCGCATCATTCACCCCGGTGAAACACCATGACGTACAAACCCGAAATTGATGGCCTGCGGGCTATTGCTGTTTTCCTTGTTCTGCTATGCCATATGCGGCTGGGCATGGCCGGGGGGTTTGTCGGGGTGGACGTGTTTTTTGTCATCTCCGGCTTTCTGATTACATCCATTGTTTATAATGGACTGGATCAGAACAAATTTTCATTCTGGAATTTTTACGGCCGCCGTTTTGTGCGCCTGTACCCTGCACTTCTGACCGTTGTTCTGCTGACCTTCATCGCCGGCTTTCTGCTGATGGATGCGGAAACCTTCAAACACCTGAATCGAGCCGGACGCTACGCCATTGTTTCAGCCTCCAACATCTTTTTTAATAACAACCTGAATTATTTTGACCAGGCGGCCCAGCAACAGATTTTTCTGCACACCTGGTCACTGGGCGTTGAATGGCAGTTTTACCTGATCTGGCCGCTGCTGATGTGGGGCGTTTTCAAGCTCTCGGCCAAATCCGTACGCCCAGCACTGGTATGCCTGATTGCGCTGATCACCATTGCTTCGGTTGCTGCTTCGCAATGGATGATCGGGCATGATGCCAAAGCGGCCTACTACCTCATGCCGTACCGCGCTTTTGAACTGGGGCTGGGCGGTCTGCTGGTATTCGGCTATGAGCGAGCCGTCAAACCGGCAACCGGCATCCTGCTGGTCATCGCCGGCATGCTGGCAATCATTGCCTCGGCCCTCATCTATACGCCTAAAACGCCATTTCCCGGTGTTGCCGCACTGCTGCCTTGCCTGGGTGCGGTTGCCTGCATGTACGGCGGCAAGGCATTTACCGCGGGCAATGTGCTCAAATGGTCGCCGGTGGTCTTTATCGGCAAGGCATCCTATTCCATTTACCTGGTGCACTGGCCGTTGCTGGTGCTGTACCAGTACTATGTATACCGTCACATCAACACCACGGAAAAAGTCACACTGCTGCTGGCCTCTGTTGCGCTGGGTTCCGTGGTTTATCTGCTGGTGGAAAAGCGCATCAACTGGAAGCGCCTGTCCAACAAACTGGCAGGCTGCCTGAGCATGATCGGCCTGTCGGTTGTCATGCTCGCCCTGTTCTATTACGCCGGCAAACCCGGCGACGGCCTGCCATGGCGCATGGCCGACAACAACACGCTGCAAAACCCTGATTATTACGAGTGGGGCATTGCCCGCTTTCCAGCGGTTGCTGTGTTAGGGCAGCCTGACGGGCAACGTGTCGCAATCATTGGCGGAGACAGCTTTGCGGCCAACATGTCGACCGGGTTTGATGAATACCTCAAACCGCTGGGCCAAAACGTGAACCGTTTTTACGAGCCTGGTTGCCTGATCACGGCAGCGACCGAGCTGGAAATCATCAACATTCCACCCGCCTGCCAGCATTTGTCCGCCCTGACTTTGCAGGACGTGGCGCAAAACCCCGGTCTGCCGCTGATTCTGATCCAGTCGTGGGGTGGCCCGCTGGTACAGGCCGACGCTGAAGGCACGCCGCCGGATATGGCCCTGCAGGAGCGTTATAACAGCGTCATTACCCATAACCTAGACGACTTGCGCACACGCATTGGCGAGCGCCCGCTGTTCCTAGTGGGCAGCCCGCCTTACCGGCGCTGGGGCACCGGTGAAAAAGCCTGCCTGACCCGCCCGGCTTATCTACCGCTGGCTTGTGAGCAGCAGATTCCGGCCTATCCGGTACAGGCATCGCCCGTGAGCAACACCAACACCGCGCTGCAAGCCTACGCGCAACAACACGACGGCGTTTATTACATTGATACCGCAGCGGTAGCCTGTCCGGGGGGCACCTGTACATCGGAACGTAACTCGATGCTGTATTTTGACGGGTTTCACACATCCCAATACGGCGCGCGCCTGGTGGTGCAGGATATCATGCGCCAGGTCAATGCCGCCTTAGCCCAGGAGCATGGTGCGCAGCCATGACTTACAAGCCCGAGATAGACGGACTGAGAGCGGTTGCTGTATTGCTGGTGTTGTTATGCCATATGCAGTTGAGCGCGTCAGGCGGCTTCATCGGTGTGGATGTGTTTTTTGTCATCTCCGGTTTTCTGATCACTTCCATTCTGGTTGGTGGTATCGGCGAAGGCCGCTTTTCATTCTGGAATTTTTACGGGCGGCGCTTTATCCGCCTGTACCCTGCGTTGATTGCCGTTACCGTGCTGGTATTTGCGGCCGCATTTTTACTGCTGAGCCCTTCTTACATGGAGCTGATTGCCCGCACGGCAAAATACGCCATCACCGCCACATCCAACGTTTTTTTCAGCAAGTTTCAGGGGTATTTTGACGCATCGGCGCAGGCACAGCCTTTTTTGCACACCTGGTCACTGGGCGTTGAATGGCAGTTTTACCTGATCTGGCCGCTGCTGGTGTGGAGCATTTACAAACTGCCGGTACAGGCACCCCGCAAATGGCTGGTTGCCGCGCTGGCGCTGATCACCCTGGCTTCGGTCATTGCCTCGCAATGGATGATCGGCAAAAACGCCAATACCGCCTACTACCAGATGCCGTTTCGTGCATTTGAACTGGGCATCGGGGCGTTACTGGTGTTTGTATACCCGAAACGCAGCAACCCCGCCGTTTCAGCCGGGCTGACACTGGCAGGCATGGCGGCCATTCTTTATGCAGCGTTCGTGTATACACCCGCCACGCCGTTTCCGGGGCTGGCCGCTTTGCTGCCCTGCCTGGGTGCAGCCGCCTGTATTTATGGCGCACAGGGGTTTACCGCGAGCAATGTACTGAAATGGCCATGGGTCGTGTACATCGGCAAAATTTCTTATTCGGTTTACCTGGTGCACTGGCCGCTGCTGGTACTGTACCGTTTGTATATTTTCCGCGAGATCAACACCGCTGAAAAAGCCGGCCTGTTTATCGCCTCGCTGGTGCTGGGTGCGTTGCTGTACAGTTGTATTGAGACCCGGATCAACTGGAAACGCCTGTCCAGCAAACTGGCCGGGTCGCTGGCCACACTTGCCGTGGTTGTCGTGTGCCTGGGTTTGTTTCAATATGCCAGCAGAATCGATTCCGGGCTGCCATGGCGCCTGTCATCCGGCGAGTTGAACACCCCGTTATACACCCGCTGGGGCGGTTTCAATATATTCAAACAGCCGATTCAAGGCCAGGCAGATAGCCCTCAGGTCGCGGTGATTGCCGGCGACAGTTTTGCAGCCAGCCTGGCGCATGGCATCGACAATGATCTGAAAGCCCGCCACCAGTCTGCGGAACTCATGTTCTCTCCAGCCTGTGTGATTTCTCCGACATCCAGCAACGAACACTGCAAAACGGTCTCTCTGCGTGCCTTCCATCAGGCGCGGGAGGCGCATCTGCCGCTGGTGCTGGTGATGTCATGGGGCGTGCCATACAGCGAGCATTTTCTGCTCTCCCACGGTATTCCCCAGGAAACACAGGCACAGTATCACCAGGAACTGTATGAGCAGCTTGACCAGATCCGGCAGTTGATTGGCGACTCTCCACTGATTCTGGTTGGCAACGTTCCCTACAAGCGCTGGGGAATGGGGGCACAGGAGTGTCTGCTGCGACCGCAATATGTGTACCGCGCCTGCGAACAGCAGATCGGGGACTACCGTGTGAATGACCTCCCGACCTACCAGACCAATCAGGCACTGAGCCAGTATGCGCAAACCCGCGACAACGTTTATTACATTGATATCGACAATGCGGTTTGCCCGGAAGGTGTATGCACAACACAGCGCAGCGCCATGATGTACTACGATGGCTTTCACCTTTCTGTTTATGGCTCAGACATTGTCGGGCCTTATGTCATGCAGCAAATAACAAATATTCTTGAACAGTACCGCCAGGCGGACAACCACCATTAAAACCCGCCATTCACCCTCAAAAATGCAACAACATGGTGCATAGTTGCACTGATTCTGGCCCTTTTCTGCGGGATTCTCGTTAAAATAATTGGTTTAAATGATCATGCAGGATACGCTGCATTGACGGGCTGTTTGACTGAATCTATCCCATGACCTATAAACCAGAAATCGACGGACTGCGCGCGGTAGCTGTACTCCTGGTATTGCTGTGCCACATGCAGCTTGGCTTCATGGGCGGGTTTATTGGCGTGGACGTGTTCTTCGTCATTTCAGGCTTTCTGATCACCACCATTGTTGTCAACGGCATCGAGCAGGGCCGCTTCTCATTTTTGAGCTTTTACGCCCGGCGCTTTGTGCGCCTGTATCCCGCGTTGATTGTGGTCGTCCTGCTGACATTCATTGCCGGCTTTTTGCTGGTGAGCCCGACCTTCCTGGAAGCCATCACCCGCTCAGGCAAATACGCGCTGGCTTCTGCATCAAATGTTTTTTTCAACCGGCACCTGGGCTATTTTGATGTTGCCGCACAGGGGCAGGTATTTCTGCATACCTGGTCGCTGGGGGTGGAGTGGCAGTTCTACCTGGCCTGGCCTTTGCTGGTCTGGATGGCCCTGAAGCTCTCCAGATATGTGTTATGGGCCATGCTGCTGGCTATCACCATAGCTTCGCTCGTCGCCTCGCAGACCATGCTCGACACCAACGCCAATGCCGCCTACTACCTGATGCCGTACCGCGCGTTTGAACTGGGCATTGGCGCACTGCTGGCGCTGGTTTATGAAAAACCGGCAAGTCGCCCCACGTCCATCCTGCTGGTTTTGGCAGGTATCGCCGCAATTTTATATTCCGCGCTGGTTTATACGTCAAGCACACCCTTTCCGGGCGTAGCCGCGCTGCTGCCGTGCCTAGGAACTGCCGCATGCATTTATGGCGGCAAGGGTTTCAATGTTGGAAACGTGCTGCGCTGGTCGCCGGTGGTTTATATCGGCAAAATCTCTTATTCTGTGTATCTGGTGCACTGGCCGCTGCTGGTTCTTTACAGCTATTACGTGTTTCGCAATATCAGCACGCTGGAAAAAATCGCGCTGTTCACAGCCTCGCTGGTGCTAGGCGCACTGCTGTATGCCCTGATTGAAACACGCATCAACTGGAAACGCATGGGCAACAAGCTGGTGGACTGTTCCGCCATGATCGCTCTTGTGGTTGTCATGGTCGGCGCGTTTCAGTATGTCAGCAACCAGGGTGAAGGCTTACCCTGGCGGCTGGGCAACAATGAGCTGAACGACCCGCAGTACACCATGTGGGGCGGGGAAAACTACGAGCATGAGCTGTTTTTGGGTGCCGTGGATACGCCGCCATCGGCCATCGTCGCGGGCGACAGCCTGGCAGGCAGCCTGGCCAGCGGGCTGGATTATGCCACCCGACAAACCCCGGGTTCACTGGATTTGATTTTTTCGCCAGGATGCCTGATCTCTGAAATTGACTACCGGCCGCAAGCAACCCCCCAATGCCGCGCTTTGACGCAGGCAACATTTGACAACGTCAGCCAGGACAACCTGCCGCTGGTGCTGGTACAGGCCTGGTGGTTCGTTAACAATACACCGCTCACCAAAGAAGACGCGCAGAAAGGTGTTGCTGCCGGCACGCATGATTTTCTGCTGGCCAACTTGGACGACATTCGCAAACGCCTGAACGGGCAGGCCATGGTGCTGGTAGGCGGCGTACCGCTCAAACGCATGAACGGCGGTGAACAGGAATGCCTGCTGCGCCCGAACTACCTGCCGCAGGCGTGTGAGGCAGAGCTCAGCGACTACCGTGTGGAAGACATCTTCATCCACAAAACCAACCTGACCCTAAAAGCATATGCGCAGACCCACGCACGGGAAAATGTCTACTTTATCGACATTGAACCCATCCTGTGCCCCAATGGCATTTGCTCTGCCAGGCAAAATGCCAAACTCTATGCCGACGGCATTCACCTGTCTTACTATGGCGCCAAACTGGTCGCGCCCCATGTACTCGAGCAAATCAAGGGGATTGTTCAGCAACTGCAGCAAGCCCCGTCCCAGGGCGCCTTATCCCCCCAGTCATAAACAGCAGGCGGTTACCCACACAACCATACGCCAAATCCCGCTAAAATAACTTCTTTTTGAGATTCACTGTTTTCATTATCAGAATACTTCATGACCTATAAGCCAGAGATTGACGGTCTGCGCGCTGTCGCCGTACTCCTTGTTTTGCTGTGCCATATGCAACTGGGCGCCCCCGGCGGTTTTATTGGTGTGGACGTCTTTTTTGTCATCTCCGGTTTTCTGATCACCTCCATTGTGGTCGGTGGCATGACGCAGGGCAAATTCTCATTTTGGAACTTCTATGGCCGCCGCTTTGTGCGCCTGTATCCGGCGCTGATCGTCGTCACACTGCTGACGCTGCTCGCAGGTATTTTGCTGACCGATCCGGTCACACTCGAAAACCTGAGCCGCTCAGGCCGTTACGCCATCACATCCACCTCCAACATTTTCTTTAGAGACCATCTGGGTTATTTCGCCATTGCCGCCCAGAAGCAGCCGTTCCTGCATACCTGGTCGCTGGGGGTGGAGTGGCAGTTCTACCTGGTCTGGCCGGTCATCATCTGGCTGGTGCTGAAGTTCTCCAAAAAAATGGCATGGCTGGTCGCCGTTCTGGCATTGATCACCATCGGTTCAATTGCAGCCAGCCAGTGGGCTATTTCACACGACCCCAAAGGGGCGTATTACCTGATGCACTTTCGGGCTTTTGAACTCGGTATCGGCGCGCTGCTGGTTTTTATATATGAAAAACAGGCCAGCATGCTCACATCGGTCAGCCTGATGATTGCCGGCATGGCCGCCATCATCTGCTCAGCCTTCTTTTATTCGCCTGCCACCCCTTTTCCGGGGGTAGCCGCGCTGTTGCCGTGCCTGGGAGCGGCTGCGTGTATTTATGGTGGCAAAGGGTTTGTCGCCGGTAACATCTTGCGCTGCGCGCCTGTGGTCTACATCGGCAAAATATCCTATTCGGTTTACCTGGTGCACTGGCCGCTACTGGTGCTGTATACGTATTACGTCTATCGCGACATCCGTATCACAGAAAAAATAATGCTGGTGCTCGTTTCGCTGCTGCTTGGTGCATTGGTTTACCGGTTGGTCGAGCAGCGCATTAACTGGAAACGCCTGGCCAATAAAAAAACAGGATGTGCCGTCATGATGGCCCTGGTGGTGGCCAGCACGGGTGCCATGCTTTACACCGGTAAATACGGCGAAGGCCTGCCCTGGCGTGCCGCCACCCCGGAACTGCAAAATGCATCCTACCTGACCTGGGGTGGCAAGGGGTTTGCATTTACCACCCCATTGGGTAACCCGCAAGGACATGAACTGGGCATTATTGCCGGAGACAGCTTTGCCGGCAGCCTGTCCATTGGCGTGAATGCGGCCTTGCAGGACAGCGACCAGATGATCCAGCAGATCACCTACCCTGGCTGTGTCATTTCAGAAATCGACGCCAGCACGCAGGTCACCCAGGAGTGCCGTGTTACTTCGGCACAGGCCATTGACCGCGCCAGAACCCAGGGCCTGCCCCTGATTTTGGTGCAGGCGTGGGGCACATCCGTGACGCTGGATGAGCGCAATGTCGCCATCCTGTCGGACTATCGCACGCGCGAAAGCTATACCCAGTTCATCGAAAACAACCTTAACGACATTCGTGCCAAAATCGGCCACCAGCCGTTGATTCTGGTTGCCAGCGTGCCTTACCGGCGCTGGGGTGAAGACGAAAAGGAATGCCTGATGCGGCCCGCGCTGGCCACGCGCAATTGCCTGCAACAGCTTGAGCCCTATCCTCCCCGCCAGACACCGGTGGCCGAATTCAATGATTTTCTGAAAAACTATGCCGATAGCCACGAGCAGGTCTATTACATCGACCCGGCACCGGCACTCTGCCCGGGCGGCATGTGCAACGCCATGCGCAATGCCATGCTGTATAACGACGGTTTCCACCTGTCTGCCTATGGCTCGGTGGAAGCGGGCGCTTATATTGTGCAGGAAATCCGGCGCATTCTGAATACCCCCGCAACGCCCGAACCCTCGGCACAGCCAAGCAATGACGTATAAACCCGAACTTGACGGCCTGCGCGCCGTTGCCGTATTGCTGGTGCTGCTGTGCCACATGCAACTGGGCATGAGCGGCGGCTTTGTCGGGGTCGATGTCTTTTTTGTCATTTCCGGCTTTTTGATCACCTCCATTGTGGTCGGCAGCCTGAGCAATGGCCGGTTTTCATTCTGGAACTTCTATGGCCGCCGTTTCGTGCGCCTGTATCCGGCACTGATCACCGTCACACTGCTGACCTTTCTGGTTGCCTTTGTGCTGGCCGACCCGGTTACGCTGGCCAATATGGCGCGCACCGGCAAATATGCACTGGCCTCGGCATCCAATATATTTTTCAGCAAGCACCAGGGCTATTTTGACTTTGGCGCCGACAAGCAACTGTTCTTGCATACCTGGTCGCTGGGGGTGGAATGGCAGTTTTACCTGATCTGGCCGGTTCTGGTCTGGGCCGTATTCAAACTGCCGGCAAAATTCACCCGCATTGCTCTGATTACACTGCTGGCGCTGATCACACTGGCATCGCTGGCGGCCTCACAGGTCATGATCAGCACACATGCGGTCAACGCCTATTACCTGATGCCCTACCGCGCATTTGAGCTGGGCATTGGCGCGCTGCTGGTATTTGTATATGACCGCCAGATCAAGCCCGCAGCCAGCGTTGCGCTGATGATTGCAGGCATTGCAGCCATTGTTTATTCGGCCTGTGTTTATACGCCTGCAACGCCCTTCCCCGGACTGGCTGCATTACTGCCCTGCCTGGGAGCAGCCGCCTGTATGTACGCGGGCAAAGGTTTTGCCACCGGCAACGTATTGCGCTGGGCGCCTGTGGTTTACATCGGCAAAATTTCCTATTCCGTTTACCTGGTGCACTGGCCGTTGCTGCTGTTCTACCGCTACTATGTTTTTCGTGAGATCAACACCATTGAAAAAATCATTCTGCTGCTGGCTTCATTGCTGCTTGGCGCGTTGATCTATCACCTGATCGAACAGAAAATCAACTGGAAAGGCCTGAAAAACAAACTGCATGGCTGCATCGCCATGCTTGCCGTGGTGTGTGCCATCGTTGCGGGTTTTCAGTACACCAGCAAAAGCGATGGCCTGCCCTGGCGTTTAGGTGCGCAGCAGAACCTGTATTCAGAAGACTATGTGGAAGGCGGTACGCCAGGCAATTTCAGTGTGACGCATTTTGGCGACCCGCAAGGCCGGCGCATTGCCTACCTGCTCGGTGACAGTTTCTCGGCACACTACTATGTGGGGTTTAACACCACCCTGAGCCCGCGCAACGAATACATTGAAGCCATTTTCAATTTCGGCTGTTTCATGTCAGACGCCTATCCCATGCTGGGCACACCTTCTGCATTGCGGCAAACCTGTGTGGATTTATATCACAAGGCCGTCAGCGAAGTGAACACACAGCATCTGCCTTTGATACTGGCACAGGACTGGCTGCTTTACTACAGTCATGAACCGATTGACCACCGCGAATCCAACCGCTTTGCCAACGAAGCGGCATTTTACGATTTCCTGGATATGCACCTGCAAAGCATTCAGAATGACATTGGCGATAATCCGCTGGTCATTTTGTCGCTGCCCAACTATTACCGTTACCATTTCAACATTGCCGAATGCCTGACGCGCCCGCCCTGGCTGCCGCAGGTTTGCGACCAGCAGGCCTATGCCCCCTATGCAGCCAAAGATGCGTTGTCAGGACGTATCAACGCGCAGTTGAAAGCCTATGCCGACACGCATGAAAACGCCTATTTCATTGATGTTACCCCCACAGTCTGCCCGGACGGCATCTGCCACCTAGAAGACGACATCAAGATCTATAACGACGGGCGTCATTTCTCACGCTATGGCTCACGGCTGGCGGCGGCTGACGTCATCCAGGCGCTGGATCAGATCATCAGCCACCAGGCTGCAACGGCTGCGGCTGTGCCAGCACAGGCAGACCGGTAAAACACGCGCCCTGCGGCTCTGGCGGCGGCCTGCCGCCTGATTCAGTGGTTGATATCTCAGTAAGGTTTACAGGCCCAAACTGCGGGCCAGCACCGGCTTTATGCTGTTTTTTTGCTCAAATACCAACATCTATACGTGAATTAATACACAGAGAACCAAATTTGTGCCACAGTTCTGATGCTGCCTGTCTACAGTGAATACTGGTTATGCTACATTGAAATCAACAAGGCCCACCAACTGAATACCTGTGATTGCAGGTGACCTGATGGAGATGCATCATGAGCGCAAACAGAAACAGCAAACATGCGGAGTTTGATCTCAGCCCGGAGAAGATCAGCATGCTGATACGCTGGATTGACGAGCGTATTGCGCCCATGCTTTCTCATGACCGGGATACTTTGCAACATGTGATTCCGGATTACCTGCGGTTTATCCAGCAGGCCTACAACGCTGGCGACCATGCACGTTTTGCCAACCTGGGCATCGCCAACGTACTGGGCATGATCATTCAGGATATTTTCGGCTTCTACACCCACGATCAGGGGATGGCGCTGATGCAGGAATTTTCACAACACATCGCAAAGACGCTGGATATTCAGTAAACCGCCCGGCTCAGCATTGCAGCAACATGGCAGCCGTAAGTGCAGATGCACCTGGGCTGCTTTAATTCATCCCTGGAAAAGACGTCACAAATTTGATCGTGAAGTCAGGGAACGAATTGACATACCTCACGGTAAAGTCTGGAAAATTTTCAACAAACTTCCACTCACCACAGGCTGAGGCAAATGCACTGTCGGGCCGCACATGCAGATCGGCAAAACTGGAAACAACCTGCACATCAAAATCAGCAAAGCTTGTCACCACCTTGACGTTGCCATATAATGGCACGCCGTTGTATGTGCAATTGGCTTTATCAATACCCTGCCTGGCCTGCGCAACAGGCATTGCCCAGATACTTAACAAAAGCATGGCACCAGATAAAAACGCGGCCTTTTTCACGTCAGCCTCCTTTAACCTGTTCTGAGACCACCACTTCAATGCCCATCAATCCGCCGCTGCAAGACGGCATTGCCGGTCAAATGCTGCGGTCAGTTGATCTTCTGTCTGATCCGGGTGCGCATACACTTCATCAATCGCATCGAACGTAACGGCCTGCACCACCGGCAGCAACAAACGCTGACGTTCATCAGCACTTTGCGCCACACCCTCCTGCATGCCTTTGAGTACCATCGCCTGCACCTGCTGCGCCGGAATACTGCCTGCATCGCGTAGTCTCACACTGGCCGCGATCACCTGGTTGACACGCTCACAGGTATTGTTCATGGTATGCATGAATTGAGGCTGATACATGGCACATGCCGAACTGAACTGTTCAGTGCCGGCCTCTGGCGCTTGCTGGCGGTGCAAGAGCATTTCTGCAGCCACAAAGGCTTGCAGCAGTTTTTGCGACACCGGCGCCGCCCTGGTTGCAATGCCTTGCATCACCTCGTCGGCCGATTCGCCTTGTGCCAGTGACGCCATAATGTGCCCGGCCATTTCGTCCATAGCCTCACAGCCCGTACCAGGTTGTGCAGCGGTTTCTACCGGGTGCGCATACGCTATCCATAGACCTGTCAGCAGTACAACACCAGCCACCGTTTTAGACACATATTTCAACACCACTTTCACCGCCATCTCCTGCCTTTCGTCATGTCTTGGCCCCAACGGCCATGCTGCCGGGCAGTATAACGTATAGCACTGCTGATACCGGTTTTTTCGGATTTTTTGCTATGCATTATTTACACGCATTGCCCCTATTCAGACGCGTTAGAAAATGATGACTGAAAAATATATGATTTGATTGTGAAATAAAATATTCGACCATGGTAATGCTGCATAACGCTTTACCAACCCTATGCAGCCAGCCTGGTGATTCCATGACCAAACCGCTTTTCATGGAATTTATGACTACTCCAATTAAATCAACAGGAGATCGGCACTATGCCCGCAATTAAACCCGGTTCTTACGGTTTTCCCGTTAAGCTCAAAAAGCGTTATGGCAACTTTATCGGTGGCAAGTGGGTTCCCCCGGTCAAGGGAGAATACTTCGACAACATCACCCCTGTGACAGGGCAACCGATCTGCCAGGTGGCTAATTCCACTACTGAAGACATTGACATGGCACTTGATGCAGCGCACAAAGCCAAAGATGCCTGGGGCAATACAACAGTTGCAGAACGTGCGTTGATCCTTAACCGCATTGCCGACCGCATGCAGGAAAATCTGGAACTGATTGCCACAGTGGAAACATGGGACAACGGCAAGCCCATCCGTGAAACGATGGCCGCCGACATTCCGCTGGCGATTGATCACTTCCGCTATTTTGCCGGCTGCATTCGCGCCCAGGAAGGTACGCTGGGTGAAATCGACCATGACACCGTGGCCTACCATTTTCATGAACCTCTGGGCGTTGTCGGGCAGATCATTCCATGGAACTTCCCGATTCTGATGGCCACCTGGAAACTGGCCCCGGCACTGGCTGCGGGTAACTGCATTGTGTTAAAACCGGCCAAATTCACGCCCCTGTCCATTCTGATCGTCGCTGAACTGATTCAGGATATTCTGCCTCCCGGCGTGCTCAACATTGTCAACGGCCCTGGCGGCAAAATCGGTGACTACCTGGCTAAATCCAAACGCATTGCCAAAGTCGGCTTCACCGGCTCCACCGAAGTGGGTATCGACATCATGCGCAGCGCATCTCAGAACGTTACCCCGGTCACGCTGGAACTTGGCGGCAAATCGCCCAATGTCTTTTTTGAAGATGTGATGGACCGGGACGATGACTTTCTGGACAAAGCGCTGGAAGGGTTTGCCATGTTTGCGCTCAACCAGGGCGAAATCTGCACCTGCCCTTCGCGTGTATTGATCCAGGAATCGATTTACGAAAAATTCATTAAAAAAGCCATCAAGCGTGTGAAAGCCATCAAGCAGGGCAACCCGCTGGATAAAAGCACCATGGTTGGCGCACAGGTTGCACAGCAGCAGATAGACACCATCACCAATTACATCAAGATTGGTAAAAAAGAAGGTGCCAAACTGCTCACCGGTGGCAAACAGGCCAAGCTGCCCGGTGAACTGGCCGGCGGCTTTTACATAGACCCGACCGTGTTTGCCGGTACCAACGACATGTGCATTTTCCAGGAAGAAATTTTTGGACCGGTACTGGCTGTTGCCACCTTTAAGGACATGGATGATGCGCTGCGTATTGCCAACGACACCATCTACGGGCTGGGCTCAGGCGTGTGGACCCGCAACATCAATACGGCTTACCGCATGGGACGCGGCATTCAGGCTGGCCGGGTGTGGACCAACTGCTACCACATGTACCCGGCACACGCCGCATTTGGCGGCTACAAGATGTCAGGCATCGGACGCGAAACGCACAAGATGGTCCTGGAACACTACCAGCAGACCAAAAACCTGCTGGTCAGTTACAGTGAAAAACCAGTAGGCTTCTTCTGATCGTTGACAGAAGCCTTTGCATGCAGCCACCCCGGACAAAAGCCGGGGTGGTTTTTATTTGCCACCACCAAACATGTAGCGCAGCCCGCCGGTAAACTGCCAGCCGCTCCAGCCTGCGCTGCCCACCTTGTCCTGCCAGGAGAACTCGCCATACAGTGACAGGCGTTTGTTGATCATGCCGGAAACCCCTGCCCCCACCTGATACGCCTGGCCATACTTGCCCAGGTCAAAATCGGTCAGCCCAACATTCACCGAGTTGCTGTTGTTCAACCCATACAAATAATTGAGGCGGACATAAGGCGTGAGCTGGGCGCCATCATGCGTATCAATGGGACGCGTCAAACGCAGGCCTGCACGCAACACGCTTTGCGATTGATGGCCCAGCTTGGTTCGGATGTTATCGATATCGACAAAGTCCTTGAACTGCAGGTTCTGCCAGATGTACTGGAGCTGGGGTTCCAGGTTGAACCCGCTATCGCCCAGCGCAAACGGATATCCGGTTTCTACCGAAGCGGTATAGCTATGGCCCTTGATGGATGCAACCTGCAGATTGCCGTAAGTCTCTGTGCGTGTATTGGCTTTAAGGCGCCCCATCGAAAGAACCACGTCAACATACCAGCCATCCGGATGCAAATAAGTGCCTATGGCAGAAAAACTCTGGGTATCTGTCTTGGTAACGCTGTTCCCGTCATCCGCGTCCGGCGTCAAGCGGGAGTGTCCTAAAGTCACCGCGCCGCCCAGCCTGAAAACACCGCCATACTTGTCTTCATGCAGAGTCGCACTGCTGCCGAATTGCAAAGCGGAATAATCCTGCTTGGCATCGAACCCGTAATCGCTAAAGCCCACATTGGTCCGGTAATCGGTTTGGCTGCCGTAGACACGGGCAAAAACCTCGCCATCGGTATCAGGAACACCCACGGCCTGAGAACTGCGAACCTCGCCCAAGCGGCGATGCAGGTTATCCACATCCTGAATACCGGCACTGAACAAAGCCCCCGGCAAACTGATGTAGCTGGGCACCTGCGGCGCAACCTTCCAGCGGATATCATCGGGCATCACAACAAAGCCACCACCGCTGCCGCCACTGCCTCCGCTTCCACCACCACTGCCGCCGCTACCGCCACTGCCATCACCATCGCCCCCATCAATCCCAGGGAATGAAATGACTTCACCGGGAGGCAACGGAATGGCGGTGAGATAGGCATGCGTCAAACGGTAATCCCAGTACGTCCCGGAGTTGCCGACCAGGTTCTGCGAGGCACTGGCCGAACCGTTCGATGAGCCAGGGCCAAATGCATATATCTTGTACTGATAAGGTGTGCCGCCCGTTACATAAGGCTTGCTCATCGTGAAAGCGCCTTCCGTCGAGGTGCCGGAAACCTGAATAATGGAAACGCCGCTGGTGGGCGACACCACTTCCCCGCCTGCCCTGACATATGCGCCTGCAGGCAGGTTACTCGGGTTGGCCACCAGGGTTGTGGCAGAAGTTGCTGCCCGTGTTTCTGCAACGGTCAGCACATTCACCGGCGTGGTACCGGTCACGTTGCCCCGTACCAGCATACGGTCTGCCTGCTGATTGGCAAGGGCGCCGACATGGTCATCATCCAGAAGTGCCCCCAGCGTCAGAGAACCGCCGGTACCGTTATAGTTGCCCTGAATATTCAGCGTGTTGCCATACGGTGCACCTGAACTCAGAATGGTTTGCCCGGCATTGTTGAGCGTGCCGGCAATATTCAGCGAAGCCGTGGCCGCGCCTGCCGCATAAGGGTAACCGCTGCCCACATATAAAGTGCCGCTGTTGGTCACCGCGCCTTCAACCGTGCTGTTGTAGCCGGCCATCCGGGTGCCTGGCTGAATCTGGACGGTATCTGCCACCAGCGTGGCACCTGCCGTATACCCGGGCAGGCCGATAAACAGCGTTCCGCTCGATACCGTGGTTGCGCGGGCTTCGGTTCTGCCGACCAGTGACCATTCGCTGCCGGTCATATTCAGCGATCCAAAGCTCAGAAAATCATTGCTGGCAGTGCCCGTGCCCTGCAAAATGATGTTACTGGTATTGCCGCCCAGCGCAGCGCCATACAACAAGGCACCGGTTTGCATCGTCAGCGTACCACCGCCTGTAGCAAAAACAACTGAGTTGTTTCCGCCTGAAATAACACCTGCTGTGGTTACCTGTGCGGAGCCGTTCATGGTATATACACCAACGTTTTGCCCGCTGATCACCGCCCCTTGCGCATTGGTCACGGTACCACCGGCAGAAAGATCCACCCCGTTACCGTTACTGGCGCTGATCAGCCCGACGTTGATCACGGTTTGTGAGCCGTTCACAAGCCGGACACCATACGTCGTACCCGTGATCAGCCCACTGGCTTCGTTGCGCAGCCTGACGGTTCCCCCTTCAAGGATGACCCCCGCACCGTTAGTGCCTTCAATCGTTCCATTGTTGATGATCGTATCCGAACTGTTGATCAGATAAATCCCCGCGATACTGCCGGTAATGCGCGCGCCTGTCTTATTCTGAATGTCTCCCCCTGCGCGCAGATTGACAGCATAACCAGATGAGGACTCAATCACCCCGAAGTTCACAACAGAGGCGGCCGAATTGATGCTGGTAATGCCGCCCCCCGCGCCGGAGACCGTGCCCGCATTATTGAATGCAGAACCATTTTGCAGATGTACGGCAAACGCATTACT
The DNA here is from genome assembly GCF_963921665.1 of Saezia sanguinis. Lineage (NCBI taxonomy): Bacteria > Pseudomonadati > Pseudomonadota > Betaproteobacteria > Burkholderiales > Saeziaceae > Saezia > Saezia sanguinis. The sequence goes on along the minus strand of NZ_CAWUGC010000004.1, from coordinate 80,847 downwards.
GTCCGTGCTGCTCAGAGTACCGGCGTTTTCCAGCGTCCAGCTTGTGTTTTGCGCACGAATCGCAGGCCCATTGGACACATTCACTGTAATGCCAGGGTTCACAGTGGCCGAATTGCCGCTGTAAGAATCAAGGTCTACCGTTGTGGTGCTGTCACCAATACTCACCTGCGCATATGCCTGCAAGGACAAAGTGCCAAGCACCGCGATGGCCAGCGTGACAGGCGTTTTACCAAAGTGGGATCGTGTATTAAGATGCAAAGGCTTTGCTGCCATATGCGCCCCTTTTTAATTTTGAAATGCGTGTTTGCAACGGTGCTTATGCATCCGTTTGTTTTATCATGAAAAGCGTTTGCAGAACATCTGAGTACAGCACCGCTGCACATCAGGGCCGTCAAAAACTCATGGCGCGAAAGATAACACCTTATGTAAGCCTTTCCTTATGAAATGGTTTCTATCAAAGGCAGTCCTGCTGTCATGTCTTACTCCAATTTCCACCCAAATTTGATGTGAGTTTTAAGGCATTTTGACCCTACCCAACATGTCCTCAACAGGTAAAAATGCACCTGTTTTTTTGATTATTTATCTCGATAAAACAACAATCTAAGCCACTTTTCAGCCAACGCATACTTATTTTTTATGCACTATTGCACAAACACAGTTCCTTTTTGGAGCAGGGTTATAAAAATACGGCAACAGACTCTTTATATTACGTAAGGCACATGCATTTACTTTAAAAGAATCAAAGGGATTTATCACCCCATCACCATGATGGCAACAAGGTTGATTCGCTTGCGGATACGCCGGAAAAACCACCAATCATGTGAATTTTGATCTTCCGATTTTTGCATCACTGCACCTTGTTTATTTATTACCGGGCACTTATTGATATGAATAAAAATGCTTTTCGATCTATCTGGAACTCTTCATTGGGCACATGGGTTGCGGCATCGGAAATTGCCCGCTCCCATGGTAAAGGCACTGGTGCAACCGCGACAGCCGTACGCGGCAATGCGCTTGCTGTCACACCATCCAGATGGTCGGGACTGCGTTTAACGGCAGTAGCCTTGGCCACATGCCTGTTCACGGCACTCTCCCAGGCGGCAACGGTTACATGGGTCAACACCGGCGAAGACGACTGGATGACCGGCTCCAACTGGGATACCGCGACAACACCCGGCAGCGGCGATGCAGTGGTCATCAACAATGGCGGCACCGCCGTGATCGGCACCGGCCAGTCTGTCGGCGCCAACGCTGTCACTACCGGCACATCAGCTGGCAACGGGTCATTGACGGTTCAGGGCAGCCTGAGCAGCAGCACCATCACGGTGGGTTCTGGCGGCACCGGCATACTGACCGTTGATGGCGGCAGTGTGACAAGCACTTTCCTGAATGTTGGCCAAAGCAGCGGCAGCAACGGCACCATCATTGTCAATAATGGCGGTACGATTACCGGCGGGCAATACCTTAACATCGGCTCCACCGGCACCGGCACACTGATACTGAACAGCGGTACGGTGCAAACCGGAACCGGTTACTCCATCCGCATTGGAGAGCAGTCCGGCTCTGTCGGCGAAGTCATCGTGAACGGCGGATTGTTGCGCGGCAGCTATGGTGCCGATAACTTTGTCATTGGCCGCTCCGGCCAGGGCACGCTTGAAATCAACAACGATGGGCGGGCCACAGCCACCTGGATATTTATCGGCGGCGAATACCGCAACGGCAACCTGGCTGCGCAAGGCGGTACCGGCATTGTCAGGCTCAATGACAACGCTGTGCTCACATCGGATTCAGGCATTGTCGTGGGCGGGCTCAACAGCCCGGGACACATCACCGTCAATGACAATGCCTCCCTGCTCACAACAGGCTCCAGCAATCTTTACATCGGCTACGGAGGCTTGGGCACACTGGAAATGAACGGCGGAACAACCACCGTTGCAAGCGGGCTGTATCTGGGAACATTGAGCGGCAGCGAGGGACAGGTCACCATCAATGACGGAACGCTCCAGGTACAGAACATCAATGGCATACAGGTTGGTGCGGCTGCCAAAGGCACACTCACCATCAACGGGGGCCTGGTCAGCACCATTTCTGGTACTGTGGTGATAGGTGCCAACAGCACGGCACAGGGCATCGTCACCATCAATGACGGTACCATGAATGCAGGCAGCTCCACCATGTATATTGGTGGCAATGGCCAGGGCACGCTCACCATGACCGGCGGGCGTTTCATCCACACCAATGCGACATGGATCGGCACGTATGCCGGCTCGCAAGGGTTTGTCAACCTGAACGGCGGCACATTCGAAACCAGCCAGTTCAGCGGCTTTAACGGCTCGTCTTATGTCACATTCAACGGTGGCACGCTCAAGGCCCTTGCGTCCAACGGCACATTCATCCAGAATCTGACATCATTAACGATTGGCACCAACGGCGGCACCATTGATTCCAACGGTTTCAACATCGGTCTGAACAGCAGCATGACCGGCGCCAGCAACGCCAGTATCACCAAAGCAGGTGCAGGTACACTCACCGTCAACAGCAACAACAGCGGCTACCAGGGTGCTGTCATCGTTGATCAGGGCACGCTGGCACTGAGCACAGCCAACACCTTTGCCAACACCGCCTCAACCACCCTGAACGGCTCCAGCATCATTGACACGCTGAACACCACACAAACGCTCAATACCCTCAGCGGCGATACCGGCACAACGGTTACCGCAGGCAGCGGCATACTGACACTGAACAATGCCAGCGGGCAGAACTCCACCTTTTCCGGCACTATTACCAGTACCAATGTGGTCAATAAAACTGGCGGGGGAGCGCTCACACTGGATAACAACTCTCAGATCGGTGCGCTCAACCATTCGGCAGGCACGCTGAACATCACCGCCAACAAAACCGTCACCGTGGCAGGTGCTGCCAACGTGGACGGCAGCAGCACAGTACTGGGCGTGACCGCCAGCAACGCGCCGGCCATTATTGCCAATACGGCGACGCTGACCAATATCCCCAGTATCGACATCATCGGTTACGACCCCGTCAACGACACTGGCCGCTATACACTGGTACAGACCAGTGGCGGCATCACAGGCGCGTTTTCTCCAACAGTCGGGGGCGTTCACCTTTCCAACTTTGTCGATCTGGACAAATACCTGATCGGCTCAGCCTTTATGGACGGCAATGACCTGGTCGCCGACCTGACCCTGGTGTGGAACAACACCGTGGCCGGCGGCGCGCACGGCACCTTCAATATCGCTGGCAACAACTCTTTTAATCTGGGTGTGAATCTGGAAGACAAAAGCGGCGCGGCTCTCGGATTCGGCTGGGACGGCACCACGCTCACCAAAACCGGCACCGGTACTCTGCAGCTCGACGGTGTCAACACCTATACCGGCCTGACCGATGTGCAGGCCGGCACACTGGTTGTTGGCAGCAGCTCAACACTGGGCAGCGCCACGGTTGCCGGCGATGTGGACGTGCAGTCAGGCGCCACGCTGGGCGGGCATGGTCAGATTCTGGGCCATGTGCGCCTGCTTGGCGGCGCCACCATTGCACCGGGCAACTCTATTGGCACACTCACTGTCGGCAACATCACTTTTGAACCTGGCTCCATCTATGCGTTTGAAGCGCATGAGGACGGCTCAGCCGACAAAATCATCGCAACCGGCGCAGCCACCATCAATGGCGGCACCGTCAGCGTGCTGGCCAACGGCAATATCTGGAAAACAACCGATATATACAACATTCTGGCAACCAGCAACGGCGTAGCCGGCACGTATGAAGGCGTAACCAGCAACCTGGCCTTTCTCGACCCGACACTCACCTATGATGCAGACAATGTTTACCTGACCTTCAAGCGCAATGAAACCGGGCTGGACGACATCGGCCTGACCTTTAATCAGAGGGATATCGGTAAAGGCATTGAGAGCCTGGGTGAAGGCAACACCATTTACGACACCATTGTCAGCCTGGACCGCAATTCCGCGCTCAATGCCTATGACAACCTCAGTGGCGAAATACACGCCAGCCTCAAAGGCGCACTGCTGACCAACAGCCGCTATGTGCGTGCTGCGGTCAATCAGCACCTGGACAGCCGGAGCAATGGCCTGCTGCAACCGCAGCCTGAGCCGGCCAGCAACCTGTGGGCCAGCGCCTGGGCGCACGACGGCCACATCAAAAGCGACGGCAATGCTGCGCGTGCAGACAACCGGGGCGGCGGTTTCCTGATCGGCTATGACAGGCCAATAGGCGAATACAGCACGCTGGGTATTGCGGCCGGTTACGAGCAGACCAAGGTCGATGTGGGTGGCATCCGCAACAGCAGTGCCACGGTGGACGCCTATCATGTCATGACCTACGGCAGCACGCAGGTTGGTGTGGTCGATCTGCGTGGCGGCATCGGTTATGCCCGGCTCGATGTGGATACAACCCGCAACATCTGGGTTGCCAACCTGCAATCTGCCAACAAAGCCGACTACAAAGGCTCTCAGGTACAGGCCTTTGCCGAGGGCAGCCATACCTTCGCGCTGAATGACAACGCCAGCCTCACGCCATATGCCAACCTGGCGTTCACCCGGGTCAAAACCAACAGCTTTAATGAAACCGGCAACATCACGGCACTGCACAGCAGCGGCCAGGCCGACCACCGGACCACCACCACGCTGGGCGTGCGGGGCAACTGGAAACTGGGAGAACAGCAGCAGCACGCCATATATGCCGACCTGGGCTGGCAGCACCATTTTGGCAGCCAGACAACTGAGGCTAAACTGAACTTCATCGGCGGCACACCCTTTACCATTCTGGGGCCGGAACTTGGTCGCGACAGCGCCATCATCGGTGTGGGAGCCCATCTGCAATTGCGCCCCGACATGAACCTGAACATCGGGTATGAAGGCGAATACGGCTCACAAGTCAAAGACAATGCGCTGAAACTGCAGTTTGAGTGGAAGTTCTAAACGGACCATGTTAAATCACGGTCAGGAGGCCACCCGCGCAGGGTACTGCGGCCTCCTGCGCCTGTAAAAGGCCAGCTCCCGCTGCCTGTCCATTCAAAACCGTTGCAGCCAGCCCCCTGCATCTGGTCAGACCAGATTTAATCTGGTATCACCGGCGATAAGTTAATAAAAATCAACATACTGATGCACAAGCACGCACAAGAATGTATAACTATAAGCAGAATTGTCTAAGTATGAAAGGCTTTATCATGTACTTTGACCACATTGAAGTACCCGTGCCCTGTTCTGTTTGCAGAGAAAAATTCAAACTCTGCGTAGGGAAGATCAAAAACAGCCCGACCGTTATCTGCCCACACTGCCAGCACCGTATGGACATTGACGGCTCAGATCTGAAAGCGGCTACTTATTGGGTGGACAAGTGCATTTCCCGCCTTAAACGCATGCCCAAGGCACACGCCTGAAAGCAGCGCTGCAGGCCGTATCTGCTTTGCCCTGCGCCTGCGCAGCTTCTGTCATGTTGCCATGCATATCCGGGTGTTACCATCGCACCCAATGACATATGTGTGCAGCAGCATTCCGGTTCTGTGGCAGTTTCCTTTATACCCAAACATCAATTTCAATACAGCTATTGCCAATGCGGCTCGTATATTAACGGTCCGTATATCAGCGGTCCATATGTTAGCGGCCCATACCCGTCTGCTCTCCCATCCCAATAAAACAAAAACATACGGCAATGCAGCCCCCTGGCCTGTCATGCGCCGTTTCTTGCTACACTTTCAGGCACACTAAGCAAGCACACACCTCTCTTACCATGGTTGACATGTTTTCACCTGCTTTTCGGGCCATGCGCTTTCTGTTTTGGAGCATCAGACAGCTTCTCTCACTGTTGCTGGCGGCTGCCATGCTGATACCTGCCGTATATGCCCAAACACCGGACACAGAACCCGCACCTGCTGCGCAGACGCTGCATTCCACAGAAACCCGTTTTTACGACGACCTGCTGACAACCGACAGGCTGAGTGCACGCCTGATCATCACCGAAGAAGACCAGCAAGAGGCCCATGTGATGCTGGAAGTCGACGGTGATCTGATTGACTGCACCAACAACATTACACACGATGCCTATTGTCTGCACGCTGTGTTTGTACCCGTTACATACGGCAACCCGCCCGACGAAACAGGCATTGCCACCACGCTCAGCCACAATGGTTCTTCACTGCGGCTGCAACAACCGGCACAACTGATGGAGCGCATTCAGTCGGAACAGCCATTTGAGCTTTATGTTTTGCTCAGAAACAATGGCTATGCATCCTTCACTTTTGATCCGTCCATACACCTGCCGCCGCCTGAAACCGATGATGAGCCACTATCGCATGGTCTGGATGAAGACGCCCCCTAGGGTCAGGACTCATTACGCCTGATACGCTAAAACCGCAGATAAGCCCCTTGTTTTCCTGTTTTTACCGCAGCCGATAACCATATGGTGCGCCGGTGTTTCTTTTGTCAACTTGAAAACAAACCGTCTGGATGGTATCTTTATAACATGAAGCAACATACAGAAAACGCTTATCAACGAAAAAAGCAGCCCGAACGGGTACGTGCTCAATTGCTGGAGGCCAGCGCACATATGATCCTTGCTCAGGGTGTTGCCGGTCTGACCCTGGATGCTGTCGCCCAAATGGCAGGTGTCAGCAAAGGGGGACTGCTGCATCACTTTGCCAGCAAGCAGGCCTTGCTGGATGCACTGTACAACGAACTGCTGGAGCAAATGGATGCCCAGATCAGCAACGCCATGAAAAAAGACCCCCTAACCTTTGGCAGCTTTTCACGCGCCTACATCACTGTCAATACCACGGCCTCATCACAAAAAAAACAGGCTCGGCTCATTGAAGTCATGATGCTGGAATCTCTTTCGCAAGAAAAAATGCGCCAGCGCTGGGACACTTGGCTTGAACAGCGGCTTCACAAAAGCGGGCCGGAAGAACGCTCTGTCCGCCTGATGCTGGCCCGGTATGCCGCCGATGGCTTATGGCTCAACGATTTGATGCACACGGCTCAGCCAGGTGCCAGACAGCGTAAAACCATCATCCGGCAACTGCTTGCAATGACTCTACCCGCACAGGAAACAGAACAGACATGAATACATCACTCATGACATACGGTTCACTGGCTGCGGCCATCGTCTGTGAAATCATCGGCACCACAGCACTCAAACAAACCGAACAATTCACACAATGGATACCGTCCGTGATTTGCATTGCCGGCTACATCGCGGCCTTTTTCTTTCTATCCATCACGCTGCGTTTTATCCCGGTAGGCATTGCCTACGCCATCTGGAGCGGCGTCGGTATTGTGCTGATCTCGCTGATAGGCATCGTGTTCTTTCAACAGCACCTGGATCTGGCTGCATGGATAGGCCTGACATTGATCATTGCCGGTGTCGTGGTTGTCAATGTGTTTTCCAAATCCGGCGTGCACTGATGCACACGGCTGAATGCACGTCTAGGCACTTTTGCAAAATCCCCAAATGAACACCCAGCAGCATCACAGCCGTTAAAAAATATATTGCCTTTTATTTCAAGCCCACGAGCATATCATCACGGTAATCGCGGCAGGTTTGCTCACTGGCATTGGCCAGAATGGAGTGCGTATCGTTATTCATCTGCACCAGTTCTTCCTGCGGATAGCCCGGCAGTGTATTGAGCTTGCTTTCCACGCCCAGAACGTAAGCATCATAGGCCTCTTTACAAACGCCAACCAGTTGTGCCCGTGCATGCTGTGTCCCATCATAGCCAAGCGCGTTCAGGGATTCACCCTGGGTGATAATACTTTGGGCTGATGCACCAATACCGGCAGCCATGAATCCAAATGCCACAAATATACCAGCCAGACGACGTCGTTGATTGCCTTGCATGTTGAGTCTCCTTATATTTTGTGAGGGAATGTTCAAACGGCAAAACATCATTCGTGCGTATTAAAGGGGAACAATGCACACAATGTGCTGTGCCAGTCGTTATAGTACTACGCCCCAGAGCAGCACCAACCGAACCCCTGACTTCGTCAGGGTCGGACCGTCCAGGAGACGCCACCTTTGATCAGGATTAACGCTGATCAAGCAACAGATGGATTAAGCAAAGATGATTTATTTTTTCTTATAGGGGTTTTCCACCCCGGGTGGCAGACGGCGAAAGCGCTTATAACCCCACCAGTACTGATCCGGCCAGCGCATGATGACCTCCTCCAGCCCGCGGTTCATGGCAGCCGTACCCTGCTGCGGATCGGATATTTCCGCAGGTGCATCCATGCAGTAAAAACGGAAACCCCGTCCCCAGGAAAGCCGTTTAGCCACAAAGAAAATCACTGGCGCCCCGGATTTACCGGCCAGCTTGCTGACCAGGTCCATGGTATGCGCCGGATGCCCAAAAAACGGCGCATACTGGCCTGAGCCTTCGGGAGGATCGTGGTCGGGCAGAATACCGATCATTTCGCGGCGTTTCAGCGCGGCCAGCAAGGCACGCACACCACCAGAATCGGTGGACGCCAGCTTGATATTTTTCATCCGGGAACGCCCCGGGTTCATCATCTCATTGGCCTTGCCGTCAGCCCGCGTCTGCGGTTTATACAACACCGTCAGCGGGCCAATCATCGCGCCGACAAAACTGCTCAGCTCCCACGCACCCAGATGCGGCGTGAGGAAAATGGCGGCTCCCCCGCTGCGTTCTGTGCGTGCCCGTAAATCGGCCAGCATTTTTTCATCGTTCAGCCATCTTTTAAGCCGGAAAGCCGGGCCATACCAGAATGCAGGGGCTTCAACAATGGCTTTTGCGGTTTCGATCAGGCTGCGGCGAATCAGGCGTTTTTGTGCCCGCGGGCTCCAGTCAGGCAAACACCAGGCGATCTGCTGCGTGGCTGTGCGTTTTTGTGAGTTAGGAATAAACCACATGATCCAGCCCGCCAGCCAGCCAATGCTGTGCAAAACAGGCAATGGCAACCAGCCGGCTAAACGAAGCAAAAACTGTGTCATAACAGGCAGCAGAGAAAATGGTTAAACAACAAAACAGAGCGCATTGGCAAATGCAGGATACCAGCCAGTATATACATGTTTACGAACTGCGCCGGTCCGCCAGCGCATGGGCAATCGTACCCAGGTCCACATATTCCAGTTCTGCCCCCGCAGGCACGCCGCGCGCCAGCCGGGTTACCTTGATGCCATGCGGTTTCAGGTACTGGCTGATTACATAGGCGGTGGCCTCTCCTTCAGCGGTAAAGTTAGTGGCCAGAATCACCTCGCGCACCTTGCCATCCAGCGCTCTGGTATACAGGTGCTGCAACCCGATTTCATCAGGCCCGACGCTATCCAGCGGGCTTAAATGCCCCATCAGCACATAGTACAGGCCGTTATAGGTGCGCGTTCTCTCCATGGCGGCCTGGTCGGCCGGGTTTTCCACCACGCACAACTGCGTGACATCACGCGTGGCGTCAGCGCACACATCGCAGATGTCGCCTTCGGTAAAGGTATGGCACAGCTTGCAATGGTGCGTGTGCTCAACCGCATGACGCAATGCCTGTGCCAGTTCTAAAGCACCCTTGTGATCGTATTGCAGCAAATGGAACGCCATGCGCTGCGCCGATTTGACGCCTACGCCCGGCAGGCAGCGCAAAGCCTGTACCAGTGCTTCCAGTGTGGAGTTTTCAGCCATTGTCCCCTCTGCCACCCGGCAAAATCATGGAACGACAACAGGCACAGCCTTCAGACCATACCCATTGGCAGAAACAGGGAACCTGGTCAGAACGGCAGTTTCATGCCGGGCGGCAATGCCATACCGGCTGTAATGCTGCTCAGGCGTTCTTTTTCGGTTTCCGCAGCGCGGCGCATGGCATCATTCATGGCAGCGGCCAGCAGGTCTTCGACCATTTCCTTGTCTTCCTGCAACAGGCTGGGATCAATTTCCACACGTTTGACATCGTGCTTGCAGGTCATGGTGATTTTCACCAGCCCGGCACCGGATTGCCCTTCAACCTCCACAGTAGCCAGCTCATCATGCGCTTTTTTCAAATTATCCTGCATGGCCTGGGCCTGCTTCATCATATTGGCGAGTTGTCCTTTATTGAACATGTGACGCTTCTTTCTTCCATCAAAAAGAGTAATTGTATGCAAACTGCGTTAACTACACATTGTGCATGCGAAATAAGTGTGCCTGTTTGCGGAAAACCACAGTCTGCTGATGGTTCCCCAGGCACAAACGGGTCCCCAGCTACCTGAGGCCAAAATCATTCGAGCGGCCGCACGGTGCCTGGAACCACCCTGGCCCCCGGAAACTCCTGCAGCCATTTCTGCACATCCTGGTCAGCTTCAACCGCTGCCTGTGCCTGTGCCTGCCGCTGCGCCAGAAAGGCCTGTATACGCAATGCCGGCGTATCGCTCACCTCTCCATACGTCACGGCCACAGCAACCGGATGAGCCAGATACGCCTGCAGCGCATCTGCCAGCTTCTGGCGGTTGTTATCCTGCATCAGTGTCTTACGGGCGCATACCAGTTCCCATTGCTGCTCGTCAGAACTGATCTGCACCGCCTGGGCATTCAGCGCCAGTTCCCGCGCCAGTGCGTTGATGGCGCCAGTATCCACCAGTGCGTTGACCACTTCGGTCCAGCGTTGTGCCTGCGGTGTACTTTCCGGCAGTTGTATGGGCTGTACAGGTACAGCAGAATCTGCATCACGCGCTGCGGGTGCTGCCATACCTCCGGCCGTTTCAGAATATGCAGGCTGTTGTGCGGCACTGTTTGTACCGGCATAACTGGCAGCCCCGTTCTGGGACTGTTTATCCTTGGGCAATCTGTCCTTGGACTCTCTGTCGCCTTGATCCGTAACGCTCTGCCCGGCAGCAGGGGCTGTATAAGGTGCAGAAGGTGTATAAGACCCTTCCTCGTGCGGCACCTCATCCACCCAGGGCGGCAGATCATCCTCAACGGTCGCCGCCACTGCCTGGGGCGGCGGAGAATCCATTTTTCCCGGTTGTGACGCAGCACATTCCGGCAAGTTTCCATCTCCAGTATCAGACGACCTTGACATCTGCGAAACAGGCCTGACCTGCGTGGTTACAGGCGCCGGAGCTTCCTGCTGCGGACTTGCCTGCACAGGCTGTGCGGCTGTCTGCTGCGCATTTGGGGCGCTTTCAGCACCAGCCTGCCCGACAATGGAAGCGGGAGCAGGAGTGGAAACAGGGGGAGGGATAGGAGTAGGAGCAGAAACAACCGGCTGAGAAGCCGCCTTTTGCTCAGCGCCCGAAACCGGCGGAACCGGCCGGGGTGTCAATTGTGGTGTTTTTTTTTCTGCCGTCCCGGCTCCCGTTGCCGGAATCGCTACCTGCCCGGCAGGTTGAAATGCCAGCAGGCGCAGCAGCACCATCACCAGCGCCGCATACTCGTCGCTGGCAAGCCCCAGCTCGTCCTGTCCGCGCAACAAAATGCTGTAAAGCAACTGTATTTCATCGGGAGCCATCAAAGACGCCAGCGCGGCAATCGCAGCGTCATCCGGGTCGCCCGCCTGCAGTGCATCGGGCACCACCTGCAATACAGCCATACGCTGCAATACAGTCGCCATTTCATCCAGCGCAGCCGTAGCGGCCAGCCCCTGGGTGCGCATGAAATCCACCAGTTCGATCACCGCCTTGCCGTTGCCTGCCGCAAGGGCCTCTATCAACTGGTAAACATGGCTGCGGTCAATCGAGCCCAGCATCTGCCGCACGCCATTTTCTTCCATGGTGCCGTTGCCGTAAGCAATGGCCTGATCCGTCAGCGACAGCGCATCACGCATGGAGCCATGCGCAGCACGTGAAAGCAAACGCAGGCTGCCCGCGTCAAACGGAATCTGCTCGGCAGACAGCACCTGCTGCAAATGCTCAAACACGGTTTCCGGCGCCATTGGCCGCAAGTTAAACTGCAGGCAGCGTGACAGCACGGTGACCGGCACTTTCTGCGGATCGGTCGTTGCCAGCACAAATTTCAGGTATTCCGGCGGCTCTTCCAGCGTTTTAAGCATCGCGTTGAACGCTGTATTGGAAAGCATGTGCACTTCGTCGATCATGAACACTTTAAAGCGCCCGACCACCGGCTTATAAACCGCCTGCTCCAGCAGTTGTGAAATCTCGTCCACACCGCGGTTGGATGCCGCATCCAGCTCCACATAATCGACAAAACGGCCGGCATCAATATCCAGGCAGGCCTGACAGACGCCACAGGGGTGCGACGTAATGCCGCCCTGCCCATCCTGCCCCAAACAGTTGAGCGACTTGGCCAGAATGCGGGAAACCGTTGTCTTTCCCACCCCGCGCGTACCGGTAAACAAATACGCATGGTGCAGGCGCTGCGTCTGCAGCGCATTGGTCAGCGCCTGGACGACATGGTCCTGCCCCACCATCTCAGAGAAGGTTTTAGGGCGGTATTTTCGGGCCAGAACAAGATAACTCATAGCCTTGAATTCTACGTGTTCTGGTTATTTTTTGTTTGGCAGGTTTTTACTTCCTTATAGAAACAAAAGCATATACACTGACCTTTTGAAATACAGCCAAAAACAACACCATGAAAAAACTGCTGCCCTTGATATTTTTCCTGTGGACCACGGTCTGGGCCCAGTCGTGCCCGCCTCAGGCACTTTGCGCCAGCAATTCGCTGTGGAATAACCCCAACCACCTGACCATTGACTTTCAGGTGGATGAGCCGCAAGTTCATCTGGCCCTTGAAGCGTGGTTTCACGATGAAGAAAACATCAGCATTGAAATGAGCGGCGAGCAAAGCGGCAGGCTGAAACTGATCGACGGCAAACTGCTGCTGACCCAGGGCATCGATTTCGACGAAAACCACATGATTGATGCGCTGGATGGCGTTGCCCTGAACACCGCACTGGTAATGAACCTGCTGCAGGCCGCTTATGAAAAAGGCCCGGCACAACTCAAAGAACCCGTAACCGCAGAAGTGAAAGACCAAAACAGAAGCCTTATCGCAGGCACAAGAAGTGCATCAGCCAACATACCGCCGCCCTGGCAACTGAGCGCAGAGATACAGCCACAGCCCGAGCCCGCCGCTGATCATCCTGCATTTCGCTACCACCTGCTGCTGCACATCAACAATCGGCAAATGCGGATCAGCGGCCTTTGGGAACAACGCTCAACCCCACCGGCGCTGGATGCCGATATGCCCCTGCAGGGCTGGCAGGTGTATACACTGGGGCCACGTACCTTCCGAGATGGGAGCTCAACCATTTACGACTATGGCTCCACGCTTTTGGACACGCCGGCCAAAACGCTGGGCGAGCTGATACAAAGCCAGCAAGCACAAACACCTTAGCGCTTAACCCCTCAGCCACCTAAGCCATAACTTAAGGGCTGGCGTGATAAAACAGCGGGAAAGGGCAAAGGACAGCAAAAGGCAGCAAAGGGGCAGAGATGTCCCTGCACCTTTCCCTGAAAGCCAAACTCGCATACAATTGCTCGCTGGTGGGCCTCCCCGCATGGTAAAACAGCCAACCGGGTCAGGTGGGGAACCAAGCAGCCCTAACTGTGTAGCCAGTGCCGGGTACAGGCTCACCTCCTTATTTTTTCCGGGTGAACACTGTCGCAAAAGCCGTTCACCCGATCTTGTGCAATACCGCACAAACCGAAGCCGTTCTACACTGCAGAATGTGGCTTTTTAATGACACTGTTCCCCTCCGCACTCTCCTGTTTCCCTTTCATTGGGTTGCTCGGGACCTTTACCAAAATTTTGGCCGGATCATGCCAGCGCTGACGGGACCCTTGATGTAGCCAAAGCACGTGTCCATAAAACAATCATTTCAGCTTTGTCAAATCATTTGCTTTTCGGCCTCTGCCTCTGGCGATCTCCATACTGCTAAATAGACCGGCAAAACCCGGTAAAATGCAAGAGCGTGTTAACACGCCCACGATGGCGGAAAATGACCGTCATGGTTCGGCTGTGTGCAAATTTGTACTTCAGCGCAAATGATTTATACATACATTGACAGAATCCATGAACGCACCCACGACAATTGAGAATTTGCTGGCTACCCATGAGAACGCACCTCGGCTGCGGGAGATACCCTATAACTACACCTCCTTCTCCGACCAGGAAATCATCCGGCGCCTGCTTGGCGATCGTGGCTGGGAGCTGATGCAGGCCTTGCGCAGCGAACGCCAGACGGGCCGTTCTGCGCGCATGATCTATGAGATTCTGGGTGACATCTGGGTTGCACGCCGCAACCCCTACCTGCAGGACGACCTGCTTGATAATCCCAAACGCCGCGGCCAGTTGATTGACGCCCTGCAGCACCGCATTCGCGAATGCCAGAAACGCCGCCAGCCGCAGCAAGACCTGCAACGCGACGAAATGGTCGGCGAGCTGATCGGGCTCACCCGCAAATCCATTGACGACTTTGCCGACTCGCTGCATGCCACGCAGGAACTGCGCCAGCGGGCCCGCCATGTGTTTGGCAAACACACCCGCAACGACAACATCTGCTTTGATGGCCTGTCGCGCGTTTCCCATGTGACCGACGCCACCGACTGGCGCGTGGAATACCCGTTTGTCGTGCTCACCCCCGACAGCGAACAGGAAATCGCCAAACTGGTGAAAGACTGTATTGATCTGGGGCTGACCATCATTGCGCGTGGCGGCGGCACCTGCTATACGGGCGGCGCCATTCCGCTGATCTGGCAAACCGCAGTCATCAATACCGAAAAGCTCGACACCATTTCGGCTGTAGAGCAAATTGACATTCCCGGCGTCGATCATCCGGTGCCCACCATCCATACCGAAGCCGGTGTGGTGACACAACGCGTCTCCGAAACAGCCGAAGCGGCCGGTTTTGTATTCGCAGTAGACCCCACCTCGGCCGAAGCCTCGTGCGTGGGCGGCAACATCGCCATGAACGCCGGCGGCAAAAAAGCCGTGCTGTGGGGTACGGCGCTGGACAATCTGGTCTCCTGGCGCATGGTCACCCCTGACATGCAGTGGCTCGAAGTCACCCGCATCAACCACAACCTGGGCAAAATTCACGACGCTGAAGTGGCCAGCTTTGAACTGCAATACTTCGAAATGGATGGCAAAACACCCATCCGCACCGAACGGCTCGATATTCCGGGGCAGCGCTTCCGCAAAGAAGGCCTGGGCAAAGACGTCACCGACAAATTCCTCAGCGGCCTGCCCGGCGTGCAAAAGGAAGGGTGCGACGGCATCATCACCAGCGCGCGCTGGGTGGTGCACCGCATGCCCGAGCATACCCGCACGGTTTGCCTGGAGTTTTTCGGCAACGCCAAAGACGTGGTGCCCAGCATTGTTGAAATCAAAGACTACATGTTCTCGCTGGTCAAAGACGGCGGCGTCGAAATCCCCGGCAAACCCGAGCTGGGCCGCGTACCGGTGCTGCTGGCAGGTCTTGAACACCTGGATGAGCGCTATCTGCGCGCTGTAGGCTACGTGACCAAGTCCACCCAGCATAATGCCGACCTGCCCAAAATGGCGCTGTTTGGCGACATTGTGGGCGACAACCCTGAAGCGGTGGAACTGGTCACCAACGAAGTGGTCCGGCTGGCCGGCAGCCGCAGCGGCGAAGGCTTTATCGCCATCACCCCCGAAGCACGCAAAAAATTCTGGGCCGACCGCAAGCGCACCGCCGCTATCAGCCGCCATACCAACGCGTTCAAAATCAATGAAGACGTGGTGATACCGCTGCCGCACATGGGCGAATACACCAACGGCATTGAGCACATCAACATCGAACTCTCGCTGCAAAACAAACTCAGGCTGGCAGATGAGCTGATACAGTTTTTCCAGCGCGGCCATATCCCGCTGGGCAAAAGCGATTCGGATGACGCCGTGCCCTCAGAAGATGTGGTGCAGGAGCGCATTGCCCTGGCGCTGAAACTGTTGAACAAAGTCCGTGAGCAATGGCAAACCTGGCTCAACACCATGGACAACGCTCCGGCAGACGGCAGCGCCACCATTTTTGAGCAGTTGCAGGACCACAGCCTGCGCGCCTCGTGGAAAACACAGATCCGCCAGCCGCTGCGCGAAATGTTCAGCAGCCCTATTTTCAAGCCGGTACTCGATGAATGCCAGGCCATTCACAAACGTGTGCTGCGTTCACGCGTGTTTGTTGCGCTGCACATGCACGCGGGCGACGGCAACGTGCACACCAACATTCCGGTCAACTCTGACGACTACGAAATGCTGCGCACCGCGCATGCGGCGGTCAAGCGCATCATGGCGCTGGCGCGCTCGCTCGATGGCGTCATCTCCGGTGAACACGGCATTGGCATCACCAAGCTGGAATTCCTCTCGGATGCCGAAATCGGCGACTTTGAAGCCTACAAACAAAAAGTCGACCCGGAAGGACGCTTTAACTACGGCAAGCTGCTGCGGCACGGGCCGGTCAAGGCCGACCTGACCAACGCCTATACACCCAGCTTTGGCCTGCTTGGGTATGAGTCGCTGCTGATGCAGCGCTCAGACATCGGCAATATCGCCAATTCGGTTAAAGACTGCCTGCGCTGCGGTAAATGCAAGCCGGTATGCTCAACCCATGTGCCGCGGGCCAACCTGCTGTATTCGCCGCGCAATAAAATCCTGGGCACCTCTTTGCTGATTGAAGCCTTCCTGTATGAAGAGCAGACCCGGCGCGGCATCTCCATCCGCCACTGGGACGAATTTGCCGACATTGCAGAACACTGCACCGTCTGCCACCGCTGCTTGGCGCCCTGCCCGGTCAACATTGACTATGGCGACGTCAGCATGAACATGCGCAACCTGCTGCACCAACTGGGCGAAGGCCGTACCAACATGGCCGGCAAAATGGCGATGTTCTTCCTGAACTCGACCAAGCCCGAAACCATCAAGGCCACCCGCACCGCCATGAGCCTGGGTTACAAGGCCCAGCGGCTGGGCAATGACGTGCTGCGCGGCTTTGCCAGCCTGCAGGTCAAGCACCCGCCGGCTACAGTGGGCAAAGCGCCGCTGCGCGAGCAGATTGTGCACTTTGTCAACAAAAAACTACCCGACGGGCTGCCCAAGCGCACCGCACGCGCGCTGCTCAACATTGAAGACCGCGAATACGTGCCGGTGATCCGCAACCCCAAAACCACAACGCCCGATGCTGAAGCCGTGTTTTACTTCCCCGGCTGTGGTTCTGAGCGCCTGTTCTCGCAGGTCGGGCTGGCCACGCAGGCCATGTTGTGGCATGCGGGCGTACAGACCGTACTGCCGCCGGGCTACCTGTGCTGCGGTTACCCGCAGCGCGGCGCCGGCCAGTTTGAGAAAGCCAACCAGATCATCACCGACAACCGGGTACTGTTCCACCGCGTGGCCAATACGCTGAATTACCTGGACATCAAAACCGTGGTGGTCAGTTGCGGCACCTGCTACGACCAGATCATCGGTTACGAGTTTGACAAAATTTTCCCCGGCTCGCGCATCATCGACATTCACGAGTATCTGCTGGAAAAAGGCATCACCCTGCCAACACAGGACAATGCCTACCTGTACCATGACCCGTGTCACTCGCCGATGAAACTGCAGGACCCGATGAAAACCGTCAAAGGGCTGGTCGGCCCGCACGTCATGAAAAATGACCGTTGCTGCGGTGAGTCCGGTGCGTTCGGTGTGGTGCGCCCTGACGTGGCCACCCAGGTCCGCTTTCGCAAAGTGGAAGAACTGCGCAAGGACGAAAAAACCATGCGCGAACAGGTCGCCACGCCCGAAAACGGTGTGCAGCCGCAGCGTAACCTGAAAATCCTCACCTCATGCCCAAGCTGCCTGCAAGGCCTGTCGCGCTACAACCATGACCTCAACAGCGGCCTGCTCGAAGCCGATTATGTGGTGGTGGAAATGGCGCGCACCATCCTGGGCGAGCACTGGATGGCCGATTACATCCGCCATGCCAGCACCGACGGGATTGAACGGGTATTGTTGTAATGTGCATGGCTGCTTTGCAGCCAGCAGCATTTCAACACCAACACACTTTCGCCACAGCCTGAGCGCTGTGGCGGACCTGTTGTTATTGTTGTTGGTCTGACATCCAGCCAAGGGCCGGCCATACCGGCGCAGGCCAAAGGAAACAAGCATGAGCCAATCCGCAGACGCATTTTTGACTTTTCAGGAAAAATACCTCGCGCAGCTCAAAACAAAATCCTTCAGCGAACTGTCCGCCTTGCCGCCCAAAACCCATATCCAGTCACCCGACAACCTTGGCCGCTGGAAAACCTACCTGCTCAGAAAAGCAGGGGAAAACGGCGGCGTCAGAATCGAAGTGGATGGTTATCAAAGATTCCTGCTTATTTTCACGACCGGATTCAGAACTGGTTTTGAAATGCTCAGCGATGGCACGCTACTGGAAGATGACACCACCGTTGACGATGGTGACGATTAAAGCGAAGTGAAAACACCGTGCATGCCATGCATGTCAGGGTGCAAAATAAAATTTTTCAAATAAGCCATGCGGCCTGGCGTCCAGGCGTTCCACCAGATATTCAAGAAAAACCTTTAACGCCAGCGATGTGTCCAGCCGCGAGGCAAATACCGCATAAATGGTTTCAGGCGAAGACCATTCAGGAAATAACTGCTGCAACGAGCCCTTCTCAAATTCGGGCTGGCAGAACGCCTGCGGCAACAATGCAACACCGGCCCCGGCAAGCACGGCCTGAATCAAGACCGCTAGGTTGTTGGAAACCAGATAAGGCGCAAGCCTGATACGGTGCTGCTCTGGCGCTGCCGGCAGCAGGTGATCCTTATCGGCCTTGCCTTTGCGGCCAGCTTGACGCTGAAGCGCCGCTTTGTGCTGCAACGCCCATGTCAGACTGCCCTCGGCCTGTGCCCCGGCAGCCGCCTGCACCAGTGTAGGCAAATGACTCAAACTGTCTAAGCCGGTCAGTTGGCTTTTGTGCTTTTCGATCCAGGCAGGGCTTGCCACCACAATATCCTGCTGCAGCCCCAGTGTTCTCATGCGTAAACCGGAATCAGCCAAAGGCAGCGCCCTGGCACAGATCGCCAGATCAATGCCTTCATTCAAAATATTCACTTCATGGCTTGCAGCCAGCAGTTCCAGGTGCACATCGGGGTAGCGTTGCAAAAATCCTGGCAGCATCGGCGCCAGCAGCAATTGCGTCATCATCACTGGGGCGCTGACTTTCAGCCACCCCTGGGGCCTGTTTTGCACGTTGCTGATCACCTGCCTGGCCATCTCGGCCTGCTCCAGCATGCGGTTGCATTGCTGTGCATATTGCAGTCCGGTCTCTGTCAGCGAAAAGTGGCGCGATGTGCGCTTGATCAACTGCACCCCCAGGTGCTCCTCCAGCCGTGCAACACGACGGCTCATGAATGATTTGGACAGCCCCAGCATACGCGCCGCCTGGGTGTACCCCTGATACTGAGCCACCGCCGCAAAACAGGCCATATCGCCGAGTTCATCGCAAATGTCGTGTTGCTTCATCGTCAGTCACCTGCTTAATCGTTCTATTTTTAGAACATAAAATCATATTTTTCGGTATTTTATTTCAAAAATAAAACAATTACACTTTATTCATTGATACAGCCTTTGCAGCTATTGAACAACGGAAAGGAATACTGCCATGAACATTCTGCACATTGACTCCAGCCCCTTCGCATCAACTTCCACCTCACGCATGCTGGGCGCCAAATTCATTGCCGCTTTACGGCAAAAGTATGCTGATGTACAGGTGATCCATCGGGATGTCGGGCTTAACCCGCCGAACCATTTATCGGCTGCGGCCATGCAGGCCATGCGCAGTGGGCAAAATAACGATCTGCCCGAATCGGTCACGGCAGAAATCGCTGAAATCGACTGGGCTATCCAGGAGTTAATGACCTGCGACATGCTGGTGATCGGCGCGCCGATGTACAACCACAGCATACCGAGCCACCTGAAAGCCTGGATTGACCAGGTGTGCCAAGCCAGGCGGACCTTCAAATACGGGCCTCACGGCCCCGTGGGACTGGTTGATGACAAGCCTGTGTTCATCATTTCATCGCGCGGTAATCTTTACAGCACCGAAGCGCTACGCGAGCATGATTTTCAGGAACCATTTCTGGTATCCATACTTGGGCTGATGGGGCTTAAAAACGTCACTGTGATCAGAGCCGAAGGCATCGGCCTGTCAGAGCAGCACCGGGCCCAGGCCATAGAACAAGCCGAGCAGCAGATTACCGAGTTGGTCAGGGCAGAGAAATACCTGCTGGCAGCCTGAACAGGCATCAAATCAACAGCAGAAAAAAAGTCAGCGCAACTGAATCAGAACTTCGTTGGGTTTGAGCATGCCCAGCTCTCTGCGGGCCTGCTCTTCCAGAATTTCGCTGCCTTCGCCCAGATCCTGCACTTCGGCGCGTAACTGGGCGTTACGCAGGCGCAACTGCGCATTGCTTTTTTGCGCATCAGTCAGTTGTGTTTGCAGCGTTTTCATGTGGGCAATGCTGCTGCCCTCGCCCCACCAGAGTTCATACTGGATCAGCGCGAGCAGCGCGGTAAGCACAGCGGCAATTAAAAAACGCATGACAATGTCATCAAAGGGGAATTAACCTCTAAACTGCCTGAAATATACAGCAAATATTCCTATCTTACCGCAAATTATAAAAGGCCGAACGTCCCGGGTAAACCGCAACATCGCCCAGGTCTTCCTCAATGCGCAGCAGTTGGTTGTATTTCGCCATGCGGTCAGAGCGGCTCATCGAACCGGTTTTGATCTGTCCGGCATTGGTCCCCACGGCAATATCGGCAATGGTGGAGTCTTCGGTTTCACCCGAACGGTGGCTGATCACTGACGTATAGTTGGCGCGCTTGGCCATTTCAATGGCGGCAAACGTTTCGCTCAGGGTGCCGATCTGGTTGATTTTGATCAGAATGGAGTTGGCAACGTCGCGCTCAATACCTTCTTTGAGGATTTTGGTGTTGGTCACAAACAGATCGTCACCCACCAGCTGCACCTTGTCACCCAGGCGCAGCGTCAGTTTCTCCCAGCCGTCCCAGTCGTTTTCGGCCATGCCGTCTTCAATGCTGATGATCGGGTATTTGCTGCACCAGTTGGCCAGCATGTCAATCCACTCTTCAGAATTGAGTGTCAGGCCTTCGCCGCCCAGCACATATTTGCCGTCTTTGTAAAATTCGCTGGATGCGCAGTCCAGCCCCAGAACCACCTGCTCTCCGGCGGTATAGCCGGCCTTTTCGATTGCCTGCAAAATCAGCTCGATAGCGGCTTCCTGTCCGTTGACGCTGGGCGCAAAACCACCTTCATCACCCACGGCAGTGCTCATGCCTTTGTCATTGATGATGGATTTGAGTGTATGGAAAATTTCAGCGCCATAGCGAATGGCTTCGCGGAATGTCGGCGCGCCCACCGGCAAAATCATGAACTCCTGCACGTCCAGGTTGTTATTGGCATGTGCGCCGCCGTTGATCACGTTCATCATCGGCACCGGCAGTTGCACACTGCCCATGCCGCCAAAATAACGGTACAGCGGCAGGCCGGATTCTTCGGCCGCAGCGCGCGCCACCGCCATCGATACGGCCAGCATCGCATTGGCACCCAGGCGGCTTTTATTGTCAGTACCATCAAGCTCAATCAGCGTCTGGTCCAGAAACGATTGTTCAGATGCATCCAGCCCCAGAATGGCTTCAGAAATTTCGGTATTGATATGCTCCACCGCATTCAGAACGCCTTTTCCGTTAAAACGGCTTTTATCGCCGTCGCGCAGCTCTATGGCTTCACGGCTGCCGGTGGATGCACCACTGGGAACGGCGGCACGCCCCATGGCGCCCGACTCCAGCAACACATCGCATTCCACGGTTGGGTTACCGCGACTGTCCATGATTTCGCGGCCGATGATATCAACAATAGCACTCATGAAAAACCTCTCAAACGCATCTAAGTTATAAAAATGGGGGGACAAGCTCTGACAGCGCCAATCTGCGCCTGCCTGCTGAACGCTGCAATCTCACGTATCCATCAAGTCGCTGTCGTCGTTGTCGTCATTATCAAAACCATCCACCGCAATCATGCGCATCACAGCAGCCCCGGCACGGGCATCACGCGCCGCACGGTATTCGGGTGAATTGTAAAACTGCCTGGCGCCCTGCATGTTGGGAAACTTCAGCACCACCATACGCGCCGGACTCCAGTCGCCTTCCAGCACCTCCACCGCCCCGCCACGCACGCAAATCTGCGCGTGATAGGTGTTCATGGCAATGGTGGAAAGTTTTTTATATTCTTCATACTGCTGGGGATTGGTCACATCCACATAGGCAATGATGTATGCACTCATGAGATATTGCTCCTGTAAATTAAAACGCAGTATGACACAATCACAACACCCCTGATCACGTCACCAGAGCAGCCCGCAGGCTGCCTGGCGCGATTGTAGCCTGATTCAGGACGTGCTAACAGACTCTAGTTTTTGTCCTGTTGCGTCTTGTGCTCCAGCGCAGCATGAATAAAAGAATTGAACAGCGGATGCCCGTTCCACGGTGTGGACTTGAATTCCGGGTGGAACTGCACCCCCATGAACCAGGGGTGCACCGTCTGCGGCAGCTCGACAATCTCAGTCAGGTGCTCCTGCTGCGTCAGTGCGGAAATCACCAGCCCGGCTGCACGCAGTTGGTCCAGGTAGTTCACGTTGGCTTCATATCGATGCCGGTGCCGCTCGGTCACCACATCACCATAAATCTGGTGTGCCAATGTACCAGGCTGCACGTCGGAGCTTTGCGCCCCCAGCCGCATGGTGCCGCCCATGTCCGACTGGGCACTGCGCTGCTGCAGATTGCCTTCACGGTCGCGCCATTCGGTAATCAGGGCAATCACCGGCTCGGGCGTATCCGGATTAAATTCGGTACTGTTGGCATTTTGCAAACCGGCCATGTTACGCGCGTATTCAATGGTTGCAACCTGCATACCCAGACAAATGCCCAGGTAGGGAATGCGATGCTCACGCGCATAACGTGCCGTGGCAATCTTGCCTTCGACGCCGCGAATGCCAAACCCGCCCGGCACCAGAATGGCATCATAACGGCCCAACTGGTTGACGTTATCAGCGCAGATGGTTTCCGAGTCGATATAGCTGATGTTCACTTTGGCGTGGTTATGAATGCCGGCATGGCGCAGCGCCTCATTGAGCGACTTGTAGGAGTCCGACAAGTCCACATACTTGCCCACCATCGCCACCTTGATCTCATCCTTGGGATGCTCCACCTCATACACCAGCGCATCCCAGCGTTGCAGATTGGCCGGCTGGCAGTTCAGATGCAGTTTTTTGCAGATCAGGTCATCCAGCCCCTGTTCATGCAGAATACGGGGTACTTTATAGATGGTATCGGCGTCAGGCACCGAAATCACGCCATTGGTCACCACGTTGGTGAACAGCGAAATCTTGTCCCGCTCTTCATCGGGAATATAACGGTCAGCCCGGCACAACAGCGCATCAGGCTGAATACCGATTTCACGCAGCTTTTGCACCGTATGCTGGGTCGGTTTGGTTTTCAGCTCGCCAGCCGATGGAATCCACGGCACATAGGTCAGGTGCACAAATGCGGTCTGATCAGGCCCCAGGCGCAGGCTCATCTGGCGCACTGCCTCCAGGAACGGCTGCGACTCAATATCACCCACCGTACCGCCAATTTCCACAATCGCCACATCCACCGCATCGGGCGTATCCAGCCCGGCGCCTTTTTTAATGTAGGCCTGGATTTCATTGGTCACATGCGGAATCACCTGCACCGTTTTGCCCAGGTAATCGCCATGGCGCTCTTTTTCCAGCACGCTCTTGTAAATCTGGCCGCTGGTAAAGTTGTTGGCCTTGCGCATGCGCGTACTGATAAAACGCTCATAATGCCCCAGATCCAGGTCGGTTTCAGCACCGTCATCGGTGACAAAAACCTCGCCATGCTGAAACGGAGACATCGTACCCGGGTCCACGTTCAGATACGGGTCCATTTTTATGAGGGTGACTTTGAGGCCGCGCGATTCAAGGATCGCAGCCAAGGAAGCAGCAGCCACGCCCTTACCTAAGGAGGACACGACACCGCCGGTGACGAAAACGAATTTAGTCATTGTGCAGTTGAGGCGATACAGCTTATTTGAGCTTTTCGCAAAGCAGGTAAAACGTGATTATAACGATCTGGCAAAACTTGGCTACGGATAGCGCACTAAGTCATGGTATTGCTGTCTACAAGGCAACATTGCGGTATACATGATCGGTGCAATTAAGGTATCTTTCACCTCAGATGCTGGTGTAATGCGCCATCATGCTATGATTTCCATTTTTTACAGGGTTTTCCGCCATGAATGTCAGCGATATCTTACGCATCAAAGGCCAGGGACTGTTTACCGTCACACCTGATGACCCGCTGCAACACGCTGCTGCCGTCATGGCTCAAAACCAGATCGGCTCGCTGGTTGTTGTATCGCATGGGGCCGTTGTCGGCCTGCTGACCTTCCGCGAACTGATCAAAGCCCTGACCGAACACCCTGAACAGTGGTCACACATGCAGGTGCGCACCGTCATGGACGATGCCCCGCTGACCTGCACGCCACAAACCAGCATGGACGAGATTGAGCGCGTCATCATCAGCGGCAACTATGCCCGCTACATGCCCGTCATGGAAAAAGACCAGCTGGTCGGGCTGATCAGCCTGTATGACGTGGCCAAAGCCGTGCTGGAAGCCAAGGACTTTGAAAACAGCCTGCTCAAGGCCTATATCAAAACCTGGCCGGAAGAAGGCTGAATCTTCGGCAGCCAAGCCCCAGCCCCCAGGCGATATCACACAACATTCATTACACAACATGCACCCGCCGCCCGTTTTCAAATAGCCAAAGGCAAATACTGCAGCGCGTTTGACCGGGGTATGCATCCGGATGAAAGAAAAACAGGCGCGCTTTGTCTAAAAGCCCCTGGGTTACACACCCGTATATTTGCGTCTTACAAATAGCCTAACATTCTTAAACACTGTGCCAATGGCGGCTCATTCTCTTCAACTTTTTCGGCGTCAAACCCGTTTTGTACAGAAAAAGATTTGCAAGCCTCAAAATAAGCTTCTGCCGCTTTTTTCTCATCTTGGGTCACCCCGACAAGCCCCTGCGCATAATGCCGTCCAATCTGAAACAGGGCCGGCAAATAACCACAGGCTGCGGCTTTTTCCCACCATAAAAGGGCCTGGCGTACATCTTTTGAAACACCCATTCCTTTCATGCACCGCCACCCTGCTAAATACATGGCATCAACGTCTCCCGCATTGGCTAAGCGCTCAATATCAGGCATAGCGCTGTCTTTATGTAAAGGCTGCGTATAAACCGGCAACGGCTCATCTCGTTCAAATTCAAAGAAACATGACACATACTCTTGCACTGCACCTGAAAACCAGCAGGCCGCTTGAGCATAATCTGCAGGCCTTTTTTCTCCATCTCCCAGATAGTAGCAAGCCAGAACAACTTTATGTCCATCAGGGCCGTCATCCTCATCGTCCAATTCATCGGTGAGCCATTGCAATGACTGTAAACGCTCATCCTGCGTACCATAATCAGAGGTGAAATAGATAATAAATAAAGCCAGCTTAGCCTCTTCATCACCCTGGGCGGCTGCGGCCTGAAAATACGCCACGGCCTGGGCCTTGTCAGGCACACAACCGATTCCCCACCATGTCATTCTTCCTAATAATTCAAGGGCCTCTTGCGTGTATTTGAACCTCTCAGATTCGTCGGTAGGAAGCTCGCATTGCCGTATCAGGCGTTTTAACCAATACACCGCTTTTTCATGGTCAATCTGGTCATGGCCATGCTCATCCAACCCTGAAATAAAATCTGAAGCATAAATCTGGGCCAACGTATACTGCGCATCAGCATGTCCATGCTCTGCTGCCACAGTAAAGAGTGTGGCCGCTTCGTTGAACTTTTGATTGAGTTCCTTTTTATCATCCGTTGACAAACCCTGCTGGTAAAAAACAGCGCCTTGTTCAAACGCCTGATGGGCCTGCCTCTTTGCTCCCTCATTATGGGTATCGGTATGTGTAACCACTGTTATCTTGTCCTCCCTGATTCTTTAGACTCTTTCAATAGCGAGATATTTTCAGTCTCTGCAAAATAGCATGGCTAAACATACCATTTTCTGAAATTAAAGGGTTTATATATCGCGTACCAAATCAGAAAAACTGCATACGCAAAATTCATTTGGAATCTGGCAACCGGGTGATCAAAACCCTCATGCAACCCAAACTTTATCAGTCGTTTTTACAGCGGCCATAGCCTCTGTCAAAAATTTCATTGCCCTGCCGCATTGCACGAGCCAGGCATGTCAGCGCCGCCAATCGGATACCCCCATTGCCCAAGCAGGGCAGCCAGTTCATCATGGTAATTCACGCTCCGGTCGGCTTCGGTTTCCATCGGCCAGCGCCAGTGCCCCCTGACGCTCAGGCGGTGCATATCCACATACAGTTCACCGTGCAGATCGCCAGAGAGATCCTTGACCACAACCCGCATCTCATCCGGCATGTCTTGCAACGCCTCATCCTGAAGTTCAAGCAACGTGATTTTCACTTTGCCCTGCTGCTTTTCCAGACCCGTGATGGTTTTTTCATAAAAATCGTTTAATACCACGGACGGATCGCGATGGCGCCGGTACCAGCGTTTCAGCCTGCTCAGCGTGCCTGTGGCCAAAGGCTCAGCGCTCTTTGTGCCAATACTTGTGCTCGTTCCTGTGCTTGTTGTGCCTTGAGCCTCCGCTGATCGCAGGCGCTCTGCAACTTCAGCCTCTGCCGCCTTGAGTCGCAACCAGAAACGCTGCGTGGCCTGTTCTATGTGCTCCCGGTCGGCATCCTGCTCCAGCAGATATATGGCCTCGCCCGCAAGCAGATCCAGCAAGTGCGTATCCGTTTCATGGAGGGCATCTTCTTTGTACCAGCGTGCAATGTCCAGCGACACCACTTTATGCCTGGCCCAGGGGTTCACGATGACCTGCCGGGTATTGAGTCGGTTAAAAACACCTTGCGTTGGCGCAGACAGTATATGGCTGAAAAAACGGCTCAGAGCACCGACCAGCTCCGCCTCATTGGCCGCCTGGCACACCACAAAATCAATCGCTCCAAAAAACGGCCGCATAAATCACCTGTTGGCAAGCATTATTCCCGGCAGTGCCATGCGCCCCCAGCCTGGTCGAAATCCATCACGATGTGCCGCTATCTTCAAAATCCGCATCATGTCTTTGATCATACTGTGCCCAATAAGCATCCCAGTTGTCATCCTGCGGACATGGATCTATCTGTCCTTGCTGACTTTCATCTGCATGTGCCAAAAGAATGTAACGATCCCAGTTTTGGTCAAGCACCAGAACCACAATCCAATACGGCTTTAAGATGCTTAGCGGAGAATTTCCCTCCTCCACCTGAGCCTGCAGCTCGTTCCAGAACATGCGAACATTGTCAAACTGCTGGCCTTTAAAAAAGAGGTTAAGGAACTCATCTTTCGCGTCATATTCACTGGCCTCAAACTTTAACTCATGACTTTGGGCCAGCCGGTCCAACGCTTCGAGTACATCAGCATTTAATGACTGATGTACCTGAATACAAATATCATAATCCATAGCACTCATCTTCAAAATCAGCTTTTCCCGGTAGAACCATACCCGCCGGTGCCACGTGCAGTCTCCTGCCCGAACTCATCCACCACCTGAAACTGAGCCTGTACCACCGGCACAATCACCAGTTGCGCCAGGCGCTCAAACGGCTGCAACGTGTAGGCAGTCTGGCCGCGGTTCCAGGCCGCAATCAGCAACTGCCCCTGGTAATCGCTGTCGATCAGCCCCACCAGATTGCCCAGCACAATACCGTGTTTGGAACCCAGGCCAGAGCGCGGCAGAATCACTGCGGCCAGCCCGGGGTTGCCGATGTGAATGGCCAACCCCGTGCCGATCATCTGCGTGGCGCCGGGCTCCAGTGTAACAGGCGCATCTATGCAGGCATGCAGATCCAGCCCGGCGCTGCCGGTTGTGGCATAACGCGGCAGATAGTCTTTCATGCGCGGGTCAAGCAGTTTGAGTTCAATGGGGGCCGGGGATGCATTCATGTTCATAACTTCCAATCTATATTCTGTAGCAGCAACAGCCATTGTTGCTGCTGATCAATTTTTAAAATTCGGTCTGTGACAAGCGGGTAAAACGGGTATTAAGCGGTTTTCTGTGCGTTGACCCGCTGCGCTATTTCAGCCACCAGTTGCCGCGCCAGCGTCAGTTTATCGGCCCGTACCAGTTCTTTCACGCCGTCATCATCCACCAGCAGCAGCACATTGTCGTCCTGCCCGAAAGTGGCCGGCCCCAGGTTGCCGACAATCAGCGGAATATTTTTCCGCTGGCGTTTCTCCCTGGCATGGTGCAGCAGGTCATGGCTTTCAGCGGCAAAACCCACGCAGTAAGGACGCTCGGGCAACGCTGCAACGCTTGCCAGAATATCGGGGTTTTCTTCCAGCTCAAACTGAGGCGCAACACGGCTGCCATTCTTTTTGATTTTGTAATCGGAGGTTTTGGCCGGTCGCCAGTCGGCCACTGCCGCAGTCGCAATAAAAATATCATGCGCACGCACACAATCCATCACCGCGTCAAACATCTGCTGAGCGGTCTGCACATCCATACGCTGCACCCCCGCCGGGGTGTCAAGCACCACCGGGCCTGCCACCAGCGTTACATCGGCACCGGCTTCGCTGGCTGCGCGTGCAATGGCAAACCCCATTTTGCCGCTGGAATGGTTGGTAATGCCACGTACCGGGTCAATCGGCTCAAACGTCGGCCCGGCCGTAACCAGTACACGCCGCCCGGACAGCACTTTGGGCTGAAAATAGGCCACCAGGACATCCAGCATTTCCTGTGCTTCCAGCATCCGGCCCTGACCGACTTCGCCACATGCCTGCGCACCGGAAGCAGGCCCCATGATGATGGCACCATCCTGCACCACTTGCTGCACATTGCGCTGGGTTGCCGGGTGCACCCACATTTCACGGTTCATCGCGGGTGCCAGCAACAGCGGGCAGCGTTCCGCAGGGCGGGCCAGGCACAGTAAAGCCAGCAACTCTGAGGCACGCCCAGCGACCAGCTGCGCCATAAAATCAGCCGAAGCCGGCGCCACTACAATGGCATCGGCCTGGCGCGTCAGGTTGATATGCGCCATGGCGTTATTCTGCCGCAGGTCCCATTGCGAGGTATACACCGGCCTGCCCGACAGCGCCTGCATGGTCATCGGTGTGATGAACTGGCACGCCGCGTCGGTCATCACCACCTGTACGGTGGCCCCATTGGCTTGCAGCAGGCGGCATAATTCAGCCGCCTTGTAAACAGCCACACCGCCTGTAAGACCCAGAACAATATGTTTGCCTTGAAGGTCACGCATCTTCTTCGCCCATCCTTTTGGTCATGCTCTCAACCCCGCAGTATGCCATGGTTTACGTCCATTGGCCGCAAAGACTGGCAATTCAAATACAGGCATTCTGCAAATAAAAAGTGCTTTTGAACACATGCTGTTCCCTCAACGCATCATGGCAAACACCCGGTGGCAGTCACAGAAGCTGAATTTCATACATCATGTAGAATGAATTTTATGCCTGATCATAGCGCCCGTTACACCCTGGCACACGGGTGTGGCAGTTGATGATCTTTGTCTTTTTATATACGGTACCACCTATGAAAAAACTGTTTTGCTCCATTTGCCTTTGTTTACTGATGCCGCTGACAGCCATGGCCCAGGCAAACGGCAATACGCCAAATGAGCCGGACACTCCGCAGCTTTTGCGCACCCTGCTGCAACATGATACGCTGGTCATTACAGGCCACCCGTCCTGCAAGAGCGTATTCATGTCTGAAGGGCAAAGCACATTGGGCGAATACCTCTATGGGCTGCTTGGCCTGTTTGAAGAGCCGGGCAACAACCTGATCAGAAAAGAGTGCCTGCAGGCTGAAAACGGCGAAAGCGGCATCTGGCATTGCAGCCTGATGTTTCAGCACAACGAGCCCGACAATGAAGTGTTTTACACCTATGGCGTGGAGTTTGACCTGAATGATAAACAGGAACTCATCACCAACTCGCTCACCTGCCCAGGCGCCGGCTGATCGCAGCTCATGGAATCAATAAAGTATTTTTAACACTTGAGCGCAGAAACCGGCAACAGGCTGGCATGTACTTTTTTGCATGTCAGCGTTCCTTGCAGCCCATAATTTGAGCTCAGATGAACCTGAATGCCATCGGGGTAGTTGCGAAAATCGAGTTGGAGCAACTCATTTTCCGCCTCCCACGGTTCAAACCCGCCTGAGCCTATTTCTGTCATGTTGATGCGCAAAATCTGCTCAAACATGCTCAGATGAATATCCAGCACCACCTGATGCGCATCCGCTGAAAACGCCACAATCTTTTCATAATGGCAGGCAGGAAATATTCGGGTCACTTTCATCACCTTGTCTGCACCGTCTACAGAGGCAAGAAAAGAAAATAGCAATTCAAATGCAATATCGCCCTGCATTTCGTCTTCATAGCCGCGGGACATATAAAGCTGTGCCAACCGGCCCTGAACCTTTTGTACAGTGGCAATGAACTTTCTGCCCTCTGAGCTCACCACCCACAGAAGGTCTCCCTGCTGCCAGCCAGGTTCAAAATCATGCTTTCCGTGCAGCTCGTAAAGCCCGGTTTGCACTTCATGGATAGTGGTTACATTCTGCCTAAAAACAGTCTCATGCTGCTGCTTCATTGCCTGCCTTCATACGCTCATGAAAAAGGGGAAGGATTTCACGCCTTCCCCTTATCTTATAACGTCCTGACTCAACCGACGTTTATAACCGTTCACTCAACCACGGCGTCACGCTTTGCAGCGCAGAGCCCAGGTGTGCCGGCTCAGTGCCGCCGGCCATGGCCATATCGGGCTTGCCGCCGCCTTTGCCGCCAACCTGCTGCGCCACCATGTTCACCAGTTCACCAGCCTTGACCTTGCCGATAAGGTCTTTGGTCACCCCGGCCGCCAGTTGAATCTTGCTGCCCTCGGTGCTCGCCAGCAGGACCACAGCGCTGCCAAGCCGGGCTTTGAGCTTGTCCATGGTTTCACGCAGAATCTTGGCGTCCGCCCCATCGAGCGTGGTCACCAGCACTTTCACGCCCTTGACATCACTGGCCTGCTCGGCCAGTTCATCGCCCTGGCTGGCTGCCAGCTTGCTCTTAAGTGCCGCAATTTCCTTTTCCAGCGCACGCATGTCATCCAGTGTCTGCCCGATACGCTGCTGCAGCTCGGCAGGGGCCGCACGCAAGGTGGCCGCCGACTGCTGCACGGTTTCTTCCATGCTTTGCAGATAGTGCAATGCGTTCAAACCCGTAACCGCCTCAATACGGCGCACGCCTGCGGCCACACCGGATTCGGACACAATCTTAAACAGGCCAATATCACCGGTACGTTCCACATGCGTGCCACCGCACAATTCGCGTGAGGAGCCAATGTCAAGCACACGCACTTCGTCGCCGTATTTTTCGCCAAACAGCATCATGGCGCCGCTCTCTTGGGCTTCTTCTATCCCCATCAGGCGGGCATGCGTTTCCTGATTGGTCAGCACCTCGATGTTGACGCGGTTTTCAATGTCAATCATCTGTTCACGCGTTACCGGCACATCGTGCGAAAAGTCGAATCGTGTTTTGTCTGAATCAACCAGTGAGCCTTTTTGCTGCACGTGGCTGCCCAGCACCTCGCGCAAGGCCTTATGCAGCAGATGGGTGGCACTGTGGTTGCGCATGGTTGCGCCGCGCAGAATTTCGTTCACCTGCGCATTCAGCGCATCACCGATATGCAGCGCGCCTTTTTCCAGCACCCCATGGTGCCCAAACACATTGGCATGAATTTTCTGCACATCCAGCACGGCAAAAACCGCATCCTGCCCGCCTCGCAACATGCCCTGATCGCCCACCTGGCCGCCACTTTCGGCATAAAACGGCGTATGGTCCAGTACCACCACGGCATGCTGCCCAGCAACGACTTTGTCAACCGGTGAGCCTTCCACATACAGCGCCGTGACTTTGGCGCCCTGAACCGTGGTGCGCTCGTAGCCTTCAAATGTTGTGGGCACACCGCTGTATTCCAGTATCTTGTCCATTTTGAATTTGCTGGCCGCCCTGGCCTGCTCTTTCTGATGGTTCATCGCAATGTTAAAGCCGGCCTCATCCACTTTCACACCGCGCTCACGGCAAACGTCGGCGGTCAGGTCCAGCGGGAAACCATAGGTATCGTGCAGCTTGAACGCCACATCGCCTGAAAGCTCTTTCACGCCTGAGGCCAGTTCTGCTTCCAGAATGCCCATGCCGTCCACCAGCGTTTCATAAAAACGGTTTTCCTCGGCGGCAATCACTTCGGTAATGCGGTTGCTGTGTTCCACCAGTTTCGGATACGCTGCACCCATCTGCTCCACCAGTGCTGGCACCAGTTTGTAAAAGAAAGGTGTTGTACAGCCCAGCTTGTAACCGTGGCGAATGGCACGGCGAATGATGCGGCGCTGTGTATGCCCGCGCCCTTCATTGCCGGGAATCACGCCATCGGCAATCAAAAACGCGGCTGCACGGATATGGTCGGCAATCACTTTCAAAGACGGGTTGCTCAAATCCGTTGTATGGGTGGCCTGGGCAGCCGCCTTGATCAGAGCCTGGAACAGGTCAATCTCATAATTGCTGTGCACGTGCTGCATGATGGCGGCAATGCGCTCCAGCCCCATGCCGGTATCCACACATGGGTGTGGCAACTTGGTCAGCGAGCCGTCAGCCTTCATGTCAAACTGCATGAACACGTTGTTCCAGATTTCGATATAGCGGTCGCCATCCTCGTCGGGGCTTCCCGGCGGACCGCCAGCCACTTCCGGGCCGTGGTCATAGAAAATCTCTGAACACGGGCCGCATGGGCCGGTATCGGCCATCATCCAGAAGTTGTCCGACGCATAACGCGACCCCTTGTTGTCACCAATGCGGATCACACGCTCAGGCGGCAGGCCAATGTCTTTGGTCCAGATGTCATAGGCTTCGTCATCTTCGGCATAGACGGTAGCCCACAGGCGGTCTGCCGGCAGTTTGAATTCCTGCGTCAGCAGTTCCCAGGCCCATTGCAGCGCTTCTTTTTTGAAATAGTCGCCAAAACTCCAGTTGCCCAGCATTTCAAAAAAAGTATGGTGGCGCGCGGTATAGCCCACATTTTCCAGATCGTTGTGTTTGCCGCCGGCACGCAGGCACGCCTGCACCGAAACCGCCCGCTTGTAAGGGCGCACGTCGGTGCCCAGGAACACATCCTTGAACTGCACCATGCCCGAGTTGGTGAACATCAGGGTCGGGTCATTGGCAGGCACCAGCGATGATGTCGGCACAATGGTATGCCCGCGTTTGGCAAAAAACTCCAAAAATTTGGAACGAATCTCAGCGACTTTCATGAAAAACCTTTGGCTAACTTTCACATCGTTTTTATGGCGCAAACTTTTCTGGCATCAAAAGCCGGTTTTGACCGGCATTCAATTATGCGTAGCCTGATATTTGCGCGAACTTTTAATTATATTCCAGAGTAGGGAAACGCATCTGCACGCCTGCTGTAACGCCATATTTCGGAATTCCGTAGAAAAACAGGTGAATAAACGGCTAAAGCAAGCTTTGTACACATACAATTTTTCATAATTAACTTTGTGCTGCATTTCCCGGCACTTTCAGCCCAGGCCATGGGTTCATGGGCAGCAATTACATCGGGTGCAAGCACACCCACCATACGACACAGGAGCTGCGATGTTTTGCCCCCGTTGCCATAGCGTTCAACTTGCCGTTGCCCACTACCAGGATATTGAAATTGACCACTGCGAGCAATGTCATGGTATCTGGCTGGATAAAAATGAGTTGCAGAAAATCATCGAAAGGGAAACCGCTGACCGCAACAGTGATGGTGATGGCGACAGTTATGAAACTGATCTGGGCACAGACTACGCATCCGATGAAGCCGACACGTTGCCAACAGACCTTGACGGATCAGCCATTGCAGACATTGGTGAGGCAGCAGGCGGTGATATCTGGGATTTTTTAGGCAGCCTGGCCGATCTGTAACCCGAACCCAGCGGCAGCAGAGCATGCATTCCGTCCGGCAAATTTCCAGCAAATTCCGGCAGATTAACAGCTCTGTAATCACTGCCTTTTAAGCCTGCGGTGGTCAAGATTCTGCGATCGGCGTACGATCAAGGTTGAAGTCAACCATATTCAAAACCATTGTGTATCGTGCGGTCATGCGCCCATGGATGGAGCGCCCCCGTTGCCGCACAGACTTTCACGGCGGTTTGCTGTGCATCAAACCACTGCCTTCAAGCGTACGGCATGATCACCTTGCAGCAGGCACAGCCAGACAGCCCATCCGGTTTTGAAAAATATGGCGTACTGCATTCAATCAAGGAGTCATTATGAACACCCATGTATCGCCGCTCGCTTCGCTGAAAGACGGCTCTTTACTCAAAACCCAGGCTTTTATTGATGGCAAATGGGTTAGTGGCAATGAAACTTTCCCGGTCATGGACCCGGCAACCGGGCTCAAGCTGACGGATGTCACATCGGTTGACGCCAAAACCACTGCACACGTGATTGAAGTGGCGGACAAGGCATTTACCCAATGGAGCAAGCTCACCGCCAGTGAACGCGGCCAGTTACTGCACAAATGGTATGCCCTGCTGGTTGAAAATACCGATGACCTGGCCCGCATCATGACGGCTGAGCAGGGCAAACCTTTTGCCGAGGCCAAAGGCGAAATCAGCTACGGCTCCTCTTTTGTACAGTGGTTTGCCGAAGAAGGCCGCCGTGTTTATGGGGAAACCATTCCCACCCACGACAGCAACAAACGGCTGCTCGCTATCCGCCAGCCGGTCGGGGTGTGCGCTGCCATCACGCCATGGAATTTTCCGCTTGCGATGATCACGCGCAAAGTGGCTCCGGCGCTGGCTGCCGGTTGCACCGTCATCATCAAACCCGCTGGCGAAACACCGCTGACCGCGCTGGCTGCGGTGGAACTGGCTGCACGTGCAGGCATTCCGGCCGGTGTCATCAATATTCTGCCCACCCGACATTCATCCGAAGTGGGTGCCGTGCTGTGCGAATCGCCCACCGTGCGCCACCTGAGCTTTACCGGCTCCACCGAGGTCGGGCGCATCCTGATGAAACAATGCGCCTCCACCATCAAAGGGCTTTCGCTGGAACTGGGCGGCAACGCGCCTTTCATTGTGTTTGATGATGCTGATCTGGAATCGGCCGTAGCCGGCGCACTGGCAGCCAAATACCGCAACGCCGGGCAGGTGTGTGTATCACCCAACCGCTTTTATGCCCAGGCCGGTATTTACGACAAGTTTGTCAAACTGCTGGCGGAGAAAACCAAAGAGGTCAAGGTTGGCAACGGCTTTGAAGCCGGTGTGCAGGTTGGTCCGCTGATCGACGCCAAAGCCGTCAAAAAAGTCAGCGAGCACATTGCAGATGCCACCCAGAAAGGCGCGCGCGTGCTGGCGGGCGGCCAAGTCATTGAAGGCCAGTTTTTTGCACCGACGGTTCTGGCCGACATCACACCAAACATGATCCTCACGCAGGAAGAAACATTCGGCCCGGTCGCCGCTGTGGTCAAATTCACCGATGAGGCCGACGTGATACGCCAGGCCAACGCCACCATTTACGGCCTGGCTTCATATTTTTACAGCCGTGATATCGGCCGCATCTGGCGTGTAGCCGAAGCGCTGGAATACGGTATGGTGGGCATTAACACCGGTTTGATTTCCACCGCAGAAGTTCCGTTCGGTGGCGTCAAGCAGTCCGGGCTCGGGCGTGAAGGCGGCCGTCAGGGCATTGACGACTATGTGGAAACCAAATACCTGTGCATGGGCGATATCCAGTCGTGATGCTGCCTTAGCAGCAATGGCAAAGGGCGCATCATGCGCCCTTTTTGCTGTTCATGGCCTTATGTGATGGCCGGCCAGGCCTGGCGTGCACTCAATCATCAAACTGCCAGAACTTCCACCATGGTTTTGTCGGTGTTGTGCTGTCCGGCGGTATTTCGTTACCCTGTGCGTCAAAACAGGCGCCATCATCACCCTGAATCCGCGCCCCCAGCTTTTGCGCCAGTTGCCACATTTTGCCCATCACTTCCTGGTCCGGGTTGATCACCTGCACATTGCCGCTCACATACTCAAACCATACCGGCTGGCCGCCCGACTGGTTGCGTGAGTACGCCTGCCATGACGCCAGCCCCTGCGGCGCATCCGACATTTTTTTCCCGTGGTCGTCTTTCCACTGCCGGCTTCCGCCCAGGCGCATGTCCGGATCGCTCTGTACCAGCGTCACCCATTCATCCAGCGTAATGTCCGGCCCGCCCTGCTCTGACCATTGACCCCTGCGCGTAATGTGCACGCTGTAACTCATGAAAACCTCTTGCCTTGATACACAGAAAAAGGTATTGTACTTGCATGAACCTTCCATATTCATACCTCCCTTTTGAAAACATGTATTAATTCCCTGATATGAAAGTTTTTCTTGATGATTTGCGCACTCCGCCACCGGACTGGATTCTGGTAGCCTGGCCTGAAGAGGCCATTGCGCTGCTTAAAACCGGGCAGGTCACCGACATCAGCCTGGACCATGACCTGGGCGATGACGAGCGCGGCACCGGTTATGATGTGCTGCTGTGGATTGAGGAGGCTGTGGCGCTGCACGGGTTTCAGCCCCCCAGCATCACCATTCATTCAGCCAATTATTCGGCCCGCTCCAAAATGGAAGCAGCCGTGCAGAGCATTCTGAACATCAAACGCCAACTAGAGCAGCCCTGATAAAATCAGGCACTTTTACCCATAACCCATACAGCAAAAAGGAAAGCATCATGTCAATTGACCGCATGGACTGGCATTACGGCGGCGATTATCCTGAAGACCTGCCGGATGAAAATGGCGGCACACACATTGGCATGTTTCTGGCGTGGCTCATCCATCACCACCTTGAAAGCACTTTTTTGCAGGAAGAAGCTGCTGCAGAGCTTGACGCCGTACGCAGCCGGCAGATGACCGGGCGCGACTTTCTCATGCAAGTCTGCGACGAAAAATTCATCGAGGAAGACCTCAGTGATGAGGGGCTGGCCTTTACCCGCTTTTATTATGACAACAACAGCCCGAATGAAGGCTATATCGCCGATTATGAAAAGGCGCTCTCACGCATTCTGCCTTCGGTCTACCATGTGGAAGACAACTGGGAGAATTACGACCGGATTGAGCCTTACATCTCACAGGCTCACCGGGGCTGGAAAGCCGCTCAAAAAGCGTAACCGATCCGGTAAGGTAGTTCTTTAAACGGCTTTGGCGGCCTGTGCCGCCGGCTCAAACGCATCGCCCTGCCAGTCATCAGGCAACCCCTGCTCAGCACATTGCAGCCAGTTTTCAAACTGCTCCAGCGCCCACAGGGCAAACTGGGGCAATGCAGTGGGTACTGCCGCTTTTTTGTTGCTGAGCCACTCGTCCATGCTGCGCTCGCACACCTGTGCCGCCTGTGCCTGCGGCGCATGGCCCATAACCTGACAGGCGCCTTTGAATACATTAAACGATTGCCTTAAGTCCAGCAATGCATCGCGGTTGGCACCATTGGCCTGCAGTTTTTGCGCGCTATCGCGCCCTGTGGTGACGAGTAAATGCATATCCTGCCAGAACCGCTGTTGCTGCTCAGACTCGCTTACTACAGGCGTAAACACCTGCGTCGCATACAATTTGACCGGCTGTTCCGGCACGGCAAAATCGGGCAGTCGGGCCTGGTAGGTCAGTTCAAACAGCACACCTTCCAGTTGCTGCTGCACGCGTGCGGTCAGGCTGCGCCGCTCATCCTGCTGCGTCACCGGCATCGGCTCCAGCCCCACCACCAGCGCCTTGATGTCACCATTGCGGATAATGCGCCACAAGGTTCCCAGCATGCTGTCGGGCCCGGCATACACGGCGTCGCGCGACGGCCGCAGGCTTTGCGAGGTATGGTAGCGCAGCGCCACCGCCTGCACCGGGCACTGGGCCGCGATGGCGCCTTCAAACAGGCTCGCATGCAAAGGCAGCAGCCCGGCACCATTGTCCGTGGTGCCTTCCGGGAAAAAAGCCACGCAGTCGCCTTGCAGCAATGCCTCGCTGATTTCCCGCGACATGCGGATGGCATCTTTGATGCTGCTTCTTTTAAGGAACAAGGTGCCGGCATTTCTGGCCATGCGCCCGATCAGCGGGTACCCTTCCACTTCCGACTTGGCAATGAAACGGCACGGCGAACAGGCATACAACACCAGAATATCCAGCCACGACACATGATTGGAAACCCGCAGGCAACGCTGATCTGCCAGCGGTACGCCCTGCCGCTCCAGCGTCACGCCCAGAATGCCCAGAATATTGAGCGCCCAGCGGCGCATGTACTCCTGGCGGGCCGGGATATCCATTTTTTCAAAATGAAACAGGATCCTCCAGACCACTTTGAACATCGACCCCAGAACCAGCAGGATTTTCCACAAAGAGGTTAGCACCGGGCGCTTTTTATAATTCACTCTGTCCACTCATTTTCAACGACAGGCTGCATATTAAGCGCACGGAAGAATAATTGCAAATGCCACCCCCTTATGCACCGTTAACCGCGCTCATAGGCAATATGGCCGGCCACAATGGTCATCTGCACCTGGCCGGTAAGCGTCTGCCCGGCAAACGGCGTGCTCTTGCCCTGTGTTGCCATGCCGGCCATGTCCACTTTCCATTCCTTGTCCGGGTCAAACAGGCACAGGTCGGCCACGCCCCCTTCCGTCAGTTGCCCGGCACTAGCCGCCAGAGAGCCCAGCGATTTTCCAAGCACCTTGACCGGAATGCAGGTGATGCGTGCCAGCGCATCAGCCATGCTGAGTTTTTCCTCTTTGGCCCAGCGCAGCGCCAGCCCCAGCAACAGCTCCATCCCCACCGCACCAGGCTGGGCCTGGGCAAAAGGCAGCACTTTCAGGTCTGCATCCACCGGCGTATGGTCGCTCACCAGCACGTCAATCACACCTTCGGCCAGCGCATCACGCAAAGCCTGGCGGTCCGCCGCCTGACGCAGTGGTGGATAAACACGGTAGGCGGCATCAAAGTCTTTGATATCGGCATCGGTCAGATGCAGCGAGTTGATGCTGACATCGGCCGTGACCGGCAGCCCCTGCGCTTTGGCCTGCCGCACCAGTTCCACCCCGGCCGCGCTGGATACACGGCTGATGTGCAGCCGCACGCCGCTGGCTTTGGCCAGCTCAAATATGCTGTACAGCGCAATGGTCTCGGCAATTGAGGGCACGCCGGAAAGCCCCAGCCGCGTTGCCAGGGCACCGCTGGCCGCCACGCCGCCGCCAAGCTGGGCATGTGTGGGCTGCAGCCAGACTGTGTAGTTGAAAGTGGCGGCGTAACGCATTGCACGCAGCAGCACCTCCAGGCTGACAATCGGGGTATCGGCCTGACCAAATGCAATACAGCCGGCGTCAGTCAGCTCCGACATTTCTGTGAGCGCCTCGCCCTGCAAGCCTTTGGTCAGCGCACCCTGCGCAAACAGGCGGCAATAGCTCAGTTTGCGTGCGCGCCGCTTGAGCATTTCAACCAGCCCCGGCTCATCGAGCACCGGGTCGGTATCCGGTGAGCACACCACACTGGTGATGCCACCGGCAGCAGCCGCTTTCAGCTCGCTTTCCAGCATGCCTTCGTGTTCATGACCGGGCTCTCCCAGGCGGGCGCACAGGTCAACCAGGCCGGGAGCCACCACCAGGCCGGTGGCGTCAATCACCCGGTTGGGCTTGAACTCGGGCGATACACGCCCCATGTGGATAATTCTTCCGGATGCAATTGCAACATCCTGCTGCACATCCAGGCCAGACGCCGGATCCACCACCCGGCCATTTTGAATCAGGATATTCATGCCTCGTTCCCCGCTATGATAGACATCACCGCCATACGTACTGCAATACCAAACGTTACCTGTGACAAAATCACCGCCTGCGGGCCATCGACCACGCTGGAGTGTATTTCCACTCCGCGGTTGATCGGCCCGGGGTGCATCACAATGGCGTCCGGTTTGGCCATCGCCACGCGTTCGGGCGTCAGTCCATACGTCTTGAAGTATTCACCGGTGGATGGCAGCAGCGCGCCGCTCATGCGCTCGTTTTGCAGCCGCAGTGCAATCACCACATCGGCATCGCGTATGCCCTCTTCCAGCGAATGGCAGATGCGCGTACCCATGGCCGCCATGTCGGCCGGCACCAGCGTTTTGGGTCCCACCAGCCGGATATCGGGCACGCCCAGCGTGCGCAGCGCATGAATGTCGGAGCGCGCCACGCGCGAGTGCAGCACGTCACCCACAATGGCGACCGACAGGTTGGTAAAGTCTTTTTTGTAGTGCCGGATGGTGTACATATCCAGCAAGCCCTGCGTCGGGTGTGCGTTGCGCCCGTCACCGGCGTTGACCACATGCACATGCGGCGCCACATGCTGCGCAATCAGCCAGGGTGCGCCGCTGTCATAATGGCGCACCACAAACATGTCGGCATGCATCGCACACAGGTTGTCCACCGTATCGAGCAGCGTTTCGCCCTTGGCGGTGGAGGAGCGCGCAATATCCAGGTTGAACACGTCTGCCGAGAGCCGTTTGGCGGCAATTTCAAACGTGGTGCGCGTGCGCGTGGAGTTTTCAAAAAAGATGTTGAACACACTTCTGCCGCGCAGCAGCGGCAGCTTTTTTACTTCGCGGTCATTCACGCTGACAAACCCCGCTGCGGTGTCCAGAATCTGGGTCATGGTTTCACGCGGCAGGCCATCTGTGGTCAGCAGGTGTACCAGCTCCCCGTTTTTATTGAATTGAATATCCCTTCTGTTCATCAAGATGCTTCTCCTTGCGCGGTACTCTGAATTTCAAAGGCAAAGGTCCCATCGTCGTTGCATGCCAGCGCCAGCGTTTTCTCATCCGGCAGGCGTACTTTGGCAGCGGCGAACTCGGCCTCAATCGGCAGTTCGCGTCCGCCCCGGTCCACCAGCACCACCAGCGATACCTGCTGGGGCCGCCCATAGTCAAACAGTTCGTTCAATGCCGCACGGATGGTGCGGCCGGTATAGAGCACATCGTCAATC
This sequence comes from Saezia sanguinis, assembly GCF_963921665.1. Lineage (NCBI taxonomy): Bacteria > Pseudomonadati > Pseudomonadota > Betaproteobacteria > Burkholderiales > Saeziaceae > Saezia > Saezia sanguinis. The sequence continues at coordinate 39,722 of NZ_CAWUGC010000004.1, read as the reverse complement.
AGGATGATGTGCGCGTCCTGCACCTCAAACGGCAACGTGGTCGGGTGGCTGATGGCAGCGAGCCCCCGGCGGTTGAAGTCATCGCGGTGCAGCGCCGAGGAAAGCTCCCCGAGCGGATTTTTCAGATTCAGGTCGTGGTATAGGCGCTCAGCCAGCCAGACCCCGCCTGAATAAATGCCTACCAGATAGGTCTGCGGCTTTTGCTGTAGCTGTGCACGCACAGCCTGCAGCAAATCAGCATAGAGTGCTTCCGCATCCAGCGTCAATGTGCTCATGTCAGATTCCTTAAGTATTGTTCTAAGATAAGTGCAGCCGCCTGCGCGTCTGCCTGCAACCCGGTTGCGCCCATTTCATGGGCGCTGGTCGTGGTGTAGCGCTCGTCGGCTTCGAAAACAGGTAAATGAAAGCGGCCATGCAACTGCCTTGAAAACCGGCGGGCACGCAGCGTATTTTCATGCTCGGCCCCGTCAGGATGAAACGGCACCCCCACCACCAGCAGTTGCGGCTGCCACTCGGCGATAACGCCGGCAATCTGCTGCCAGCGGGCGTCTCCTGTGGCGGCAATGGTTTGCAGCGGCCTGGCGCTTTGCGTCAGCGTATTGCCCACAGCAACGCCAACCCGTTTTTCGCCATAGTCAAATCCCAATAAGGTCTGTGGCGTTAAACGGGTTGCTGAAAAAAGGTTTTCCGCCATCTTATACAGGTCCTAACGCTTCAGGCATGTCCTGCAATCCCCACCAGTGCTTCAGGCTGTATGCCCAGCAAAGCCAATGTGCGCACATAACGGTCTGGCGCCGGGGTGTCAAAAATAATTTCCGGGCTGGCACGCACCGTCAGCCAGCTGTTGCGCGCCAGTTCTTCTTCCAGCTGGCCGGCACCCCAGCCGGCATAACCCAGCGTCACCAGAAAACGCTGCGGCCCCTTGCCTGTGGCAATGTCTTCCAGCACGTCTTTGGAGGATGTCATATCCAGACCGTCTGGCACATGCAGGGTGGCGTTGTAATAGGACAGCGTACGGTCGTCGGTGATCGGCATCATCGGGTCGTGCAGCACAAACCCGCGTTCTGTCTGCACCGGGCCGCCGTAATACACCGGGTTGTCCTGCAGCAAAATGTCGGCCAAAGGCAGATCCACCTTGTCAAACAGTTGCTGCAGCGAAATATCCACCGGCTTGTTGATCACCAGCCCCAGGGCGCCCTGTGCATTGTGCTCGCACAGGTAAATGATACCTTGAGAAAAAGAATCGTCCAGCATGCCGGGCATGGCAATCAGAAAATGGTTGGTCAGATCGAGAGGGCTGGATTCCCCCATGAGAACTCCTCAAAAAAGCGCTGGCACTTTTTGCGCATGCCACGGGAGGAATTTTAACAGCAGATGCCTTCGCGTACATGGAAAAAATCCACCAGGCAGGAATATGGGCGCAGCGCGTTGATTGACAACAGGCTCAGCATACCACCTATCCGACTTTCCTCATCGGAAATAGCTATTTAACGCCAGTGGAAATCCTGTTTTTGCAGCTCATCCAGCCCGCGGATGACGGCACTGACGTTTTTCAACCTGCGCCGCAACACCCTTTGCTCAGCCGGGGCATGGTAACCGCACATCCACACGGTTTTTAACCCGATTTGGCTGGCCGCCGCCAGATTGCCCGGAGAATCGTCAACCAGCACACATTGTGCCGGGGAAATATTCAGATGCGCGACAAACCGGCGCAGCGCCTGCTGGCTGGGCTTGGGATGGTATTGTGCCAGCCATAGCGACTGCTCCATGCCCCAGACACCGGTAAACCAGTGGCTGATGCCTGCGGCCTTCAGGATACGCAGCGCATAGGCACGCGGGCCGTTGGTATAAACCCATTTTTCCCCTTTCAGCCGGGGAATTACCCCCAACTGGCGCCGGTCGACGCGCAAACGCTGCTCCAGCCCTGGCAGCAGGTGGGTTTCATACAGGAAATGGTCCCCGTCAATACCATGGTGACGCACCAGCCCGGTCAGCGTGGCACCATAGCGCTGCCAGTAACGCAGGCGCAGGTCATCGGCCTGTTGTATGGAAACACTCAGATGTTGCGCAATGTAGGCCGTCATCGCCTTGTCGATGTAGGCAAAGGCAGCATCCTTGGCATCGTGCAGCGTATCATCCAGGTCAAACAGCCAGACCCTGCGCTTTAATGCCGCAGGCGGCTGATTTTTGCAGGACGCTGCCGCCTGATAGCGGGTGCAGCAGCCACTCATTGCACAGCTCCGCGCGCCACAGAAACGGCAAGCGCCAGGCATCCGGTATAGAGCAGCATGGAAATGATGGTGCCGGTTCCTGCGCCAGATCAGCGAGAATGGATCATGGTGCCGAACGCCTGTTCGGTCAGAATCTCCAGCAACACCGCGTGCGGGATACGCCCGTCAATGATGTGCACCGATTTCACCCCATTGCGCGCGGCATCCAGCGCTGAACTGATTTTGGGCAGCATACCGCCGGACAGCGTGCCGTCGGCAAACATTTCATCAATCTTGCCGGTGGTCAGGTCGGTCAGCAGGTTGCCGTCCTTATCCAGCACGCCGGGCGTGTTGGTCAGCAGCATCAGCTTTTCGGCATGCAGCACTTCGGCCAGCTTGCCCGCCACCACATCGGCGTTGATGTTATAGCTTTCGTTCTGCTCGCCAAAACCGATCGGTGAGATCACCGGAATGAACGCTTCGTCCTGCAGCGCCTTGACCAGCGACGGGTCAATCGAAACAATATCGCCGACAAACCCGATATCCAGCTCGGCATTGGCGTCACTGGGATCTTTCATCTTGAGCTTGCGGGCCCGGATCAGGCCGCCATCACGCCCGGTCAGCCCGATGGCCTTGCCCCCGGCATGGGTGATCAGGCCGACAATGTCCTGCTGCACCTGCCCGACCAGCACCCATTCAACCACTTCCATGGTTTCTTCATCGGTCACCCGCATACCCTGCACAAATGTGCCTTTTTTACCCACGCGGTTCAGCGCACCTTCAATCTGGGGGCCACCACCGTGCACCACGATCGGGTTCATGCCCACCAGCTTGAGCAGCACGACGTCTTCGGCAAAATCGGCCTGCAGCGCCGGATCGGTCATGGCGTTGCCGCCATACTTCACCACAATGGTTTTACCATGAAACTTGCGGATATAAGGCAGCGCCTCAGACAGAATTTCAGCCTTGTGCCGTGGGGAAATGCCGGAAAGATCGACAGATTGCTCTTCAGTCATATGGGTATCATCTTTACAAAACTTAAGGGGGCGTCAACAGGTCAGCCATACAGCGGCCCGAACGATGATGGCTCACATTTTAAGAACAAACTGCCCACTTGTGCACGTTGTTGTCTATATTCGAAGCTGCCAGTGTGACATCTGCGAAACGCCATGCCCGGATGGCTCAACTGGTATGCACACCGTGCCCGGCCCCCGACTGGGTCAGCTCCCCCATCTCGGAAAACAACTGGCGCACCATGTTGCATGCCACGGCTGGCTCCGGCTGGTCACATGCGGCCAACAGATGTTCCATCTGCCGCTTCAGCATTTTGAGATGAAGCAGGCGCTCACGCACGTGGTTGAGATGGTCTGCCACAATGGCCCTGATACCGCTGCAGTCTTCATGCTCTCCGCCATGCTGCTCGGCATGGTCAATGAATGTAATCAGCTCGCGGATCTCATCCAGATTCATATCCAGCGCACGGCAGTTACGGATAAAACGCAGGCGGTCTTCGTCTGCCTTGGAATACACGCGGTAATTATTTTCCGAACGCTGGGCCTGCGGCAACAGGCCGGAGCGCTCGTAATAACGGATGGTCTCCACCGGTGTGCCAACCGCCTGTGCCAGTTCCTTAATACGCATCATGATGCTCCTTACCTGCTCAAGTGCACCCCGCGTCGTCTATGGAGTGAACTGAGCCTGTCAACCACACAACTATTCCTTTATTTCAGGTGTGCCGCCAAAAATGCTGTCGTACGCTCCCACGCCAAAGCCGACGCAGCAGCATCAAAAGAACCGCGCTGGTCACAATTAAAGCCGTGGTCGGCATCATAAATATGCACCTCAACCGCGGGCTGCAACTGTGCGAACTGCTTTACCGCATCTACCGGTATGTGTTTGTCATGTTCGCCAAAATGCGCCAGCACCGGGCATTTGGGCTGCAAGTCTGCATTATTGGGCACACCGCCGCCATAATACACCACCGCAGCACTCAGGCCAGCCAGTTCGCTGGCACCCATCCAGGCCAGCAGGCCGCCCCAGCAAAAACCGACGGCACCAACCTTGCCCACCGCACGCCCCTGCTCAACCGCGGCAGCCACATCAAGCAGCGCTTTTGCCGGATCGGTGGCGGCTTTATAGGCACGGCCTTTTTCCAGATCGGGGCCTTCATAAGTCAGCTCAATGCCGGGCCGGATACGGTCAAACAGCGCCGGTGCAATGGCCTGATAGCCGGCTGCCGCAAAGCGGTCTGCCACCGAGCGGATATGGCTGTTCACCCCGAATATTTCCTGCAACACCACCACACTGGCCTTTGCCTGGCCGGACTGAGGTTGGGCCACATAGGCAGAAAATGTATGACCATCTGCTGCGGTTAACTGAATCTGAGCCCCCATATGAATATTCCTTTTCATTAACAATTCACCTAAACTTCACAGAATTTTCTCATATTGCCGGCATGATCAAACCCATCAAGCTAAAGTCAAAAGAGAAAGCATACTATGAAAATCAATTTGCATTCTTTACCGTGTCTTTTCGTGTGCGTGGCACTGCTCATGACCAGCGCCTTCAACAGCGCTGCCCAGGAAAGCGATAACAACCAAAGAGATTTTGAATACAACATCAGTCGGCATCTGTTTGAAGGGCAGAAAGACGGGCAGCCATTATGCCTGTTTCTGGAGCGGATTGGCCCGAACGTGCTGGGCCAGCTCTGGCCTCGCCAGACGTCATGTGAAACCCAGACAGCACCGGTCAACCTCTTGCAAGGCCTGGGCCTGGTAAGGGGCACCTGGGATTCTGCGGGCCACATTCTCCTGACCATTGAAACCATGCAAGATACCGAGATACAGTCTGCCACATGGCGGCTTGTCGCACAAACACAAGAAGGCGGCCGCCTGATTTCATTGCAGGCAGCGAATACGCCTTCCTCCCTGCTTTTTCAGGAGATAAAGCCTGCATCCGGCGCACCCCGACTGCCTTACCGCATGGCCATCGTGATGACAGGCAGTATCTCCGACCCGCGTGCATGCGATGATGATCCGCCCACAATCACCGCAATCCGCCTGTACCGTGAGCAGGAGTTTGTACAGGAACTGGCAACAGAATCAGACGGCACCTGCGCGGGCTATACACCACAAACGGCTGACCTGAATTTTGACGGCTACGACGACCTGATGATCATAACCTCCTTGCCCATCAGTCCCAACATTCCCTACCAGTACTGGCTATACAACCCGCAGACCGGCCTGTTTGAAGACGCGCCGCAGAGCCTGCAAATGGTCACCAGCCCCGGAATAGACAGCACGCACCAGCAGATCTATTCTTTCTGGCGCGCCGGTGCAACATCACATGGTGTTGATGTTTACCGCTGGCAGACCCGCAACGGCCAACCTGAACTTGAACTGTTTGATCAGGCAAGCAGCTACTTTATGCCGGTACGCAGTAATGGGCAGATCAGCTACTGTTACACCACGCCACAATACGATCACGACACAGGCACGCTGGCATTTTCCCGCATGGTCGTTGAGCGCCCTGACGGCACCCTGACATACACGGGCCAGCCACAGGACATGCAGGACTGTGAGGACGAATTCATTTCCTCCCCCGCCCCTGAAATTGTCATCTGGCAGCAGACGCCCCAGGGCTGGCAAATCCAGAAAGCTTACCCATACGAATGGGTGCAGGAAATGCGTGATGGCAGATCCTACTGGTATCCCAAAATTCCCTATTACGATACAGATGCACACCGGATCGGCTGGTACATTGATCACTCCGCTGAACTGGACGCCAACCCGCTTGCAGCTCATGACGGGGAGTGAAAACCAAAGCTCAGCTTCATTCCTGCATTGATACGTCAGTAAATAGCCTTGATCGTATTGTCTTGCTCATAATTTTTTGTATAGATAAAAATTTAAACATGAAATTTCAAATAGAATGAAAATTCAGGATTGAAAGAAGATATGCCAAACATTTGTGTGTAGGGGAACGGGAAAGTATGAAAAAGATACTGATATTTGTTTGCTGTTTTTTAGGGTACTTTGTGTCTGCATGGGCTTCTTGTATAGAAGATGGTCCCGTTCAAGGAAGTTATCAAGCCCGGGATGGACAGGTTTTTTACAGGCCCGCTGGCAAACCACATGATCAAAGCGATTTTGTACTTGTGGAAGGTGCGGACGCTGCATCAATAGCACACCTTGATGGAAAACCTCCTTCTACCAATAAGTGGTATTTTAGCGACTATGTTTTAGATAAAAACCATGTGTATTATCAAGGGCGCGTTCTGGCAGGCATAAACCCGGCCCAGGCGGCCTTCCTGAATCAACGTTTTGGCCAGATTGCTTTGATTGATGGACTCGATCAATATGTTTCTCGTGAGGACATGAATAAACGGGATGGCTACTTGAAAGATGCAGAGCGTGTTTATTACTATGGGCGACTACTGGAAGGCGCAAACGGCGCGGATTTTGAATGGCTTCCTTTTTATCAGAGTGTTCGCCATAGCGATCATGACTATGCACGGGATGACCAGCATATTTATCTGTATGGACAGAAAGTAGCCGGGGATGCGAAAACAGCTCATGAAATAGGCTATGGGTATTACTCCGATGCGAAGCATATTTATTTTCGGGGAGAAATCCTGCAAGATGCCCTGCCTGACGCATTTGTAATCCAAGGGGTTTTTGTTATTTCAAACGGGCATATTTATTATCGTGCCAAACAGTTGGCATTGGATGCAGACACTTTTCAGGTATTGAAATATATTAATGGTATTCCTATCAGCGGTTGCGGGGCAACGACTTACGCCGGAAGTTTTGTCATGGACCGCCATGGTAATTATGCATTGCATGTCACTGGGGAGTTAACGCGGCTCAATGATGCAGAGGCAACTGATTCAAATTCGCCAACGGCTTATGCCTATCAAGAACACGTTCGCTCCCAAAGTGGAAGAATGTCATTTTATAAAGATGGCCACTCCATCTACTTCTTTAAAAATGTTGCACAAGGCAGCGGCAACCTTGAGACCCTGTTCGGAGGCGATACGCCAACATTTGATACCTATGCAGCATTAAATCGGAGGGTTGTTTTTCGCGATAAAACAGGATTTTACCTCCCTGGTCGTTACTTTGGCCCTGCTTTGAGTAAAGTGGTCAATGGCCAGGCAAGGCTGGTATGTTTAGAAACAGAACATTTATGCCTGCTGACAGAAGATACACTTTATTACGTATTTGATGATGGCACTGTGGAACAGGTTCAGGTGGATGCAGAAAGTTTGCAATGCATTCCAGAAGATGCAGTGTTGCCCACCTCATTGATTGAGAGTGCAGGCATGTGTTTTGACCGCAGTTATTTTTATAACCGGAGCGAACGTAAGCCCATGCACTCCGGCGGGTATAAGGAAGCATTACCTTATGCGCTGAATGCCACAGATTTGGAGGAAAAACGACGCGAATCGCTCAATAAAGTACAGGTTTGGCGTAAACCACTGTTGATAGAAGAAAAGCCAGAAGACGGTGCTTTTACGAGATGGGTCGCTGCATAGGGGTCTGTATGATGAAAACGCAATTGGATCTAATGCCTATCGAAAATAGACCATCGATCAAGTTCAGGTAAAACCACCAGATAAAAGGTTAGATGTTCCAGCATCTAACCTTTCTTGCTTTTGCTCACAAACATGTAGTTACTTCGCAGCAATTCTCTATTTTTAGAACCGGTGTTAACACGCCCTGGCGAATGAGTGCCATCTTATGGCCCCGCCAAAGCTGGCAGACTCAAAAAGGCAGCAACCGCCGAAAACCATGTACCAGCACTACAACCAGAAACACCAGATTGCGCAGCCACAACAACAGCCAGGGCAGTTCGGGCACAGTGACACGGGATGCAGCAGACGCCTGTCTGGTTGCCAGCGCCTGCGCCATGCGGTGTAAAAAAGCCGTGTCGGCAGGCCACTCTTTCATGCCCTGCAGCCAGGAGGCCGGAATACTACACTGAGCCCCCTGATTCACGCCAATCAGCGCGCCCACCAGCGCTGCATTGCTGTCGGTATCACCACCGGCCTCAACAATCCGGGTGACGGCCTGCTCATAATCATCACCATACCGCAGCCAGGTAAAAATCACTGCCGGAACCGTATGGTTGACATAGCCGGTAATGCCTTTTTTCTGCAACCCCAGATACTGGACAAAATCAGATAAGGAACGTTGTGCCTGTACATAGGCTTTCGCCTGCAGCAGCCTGTCTTTCAGTTCAGCTCCCTGCACATAAGGCAGTACCCGCTCAAAAAAAGACGTCGCCGTTACAGGCAGGCCATTTGCCGTATAAGCCATTGCTGCAGCCAGTGCAACTACCAGTGCGCCTTCTTGCGCGCGTTCGTCACGATGGGTCATTGCCGTAGAACATCTGACCATACACGCCAGCATATCCCAGTCATCAGCAAAAAAAGCACCGATGACCGGTGCACGCATAACTGCACCATTGCCAGCGGATCGTACCCCCGACTTGTCAGGCGCCACCCCGACACACAGCCGTAAACAGGCTTTTAACGTTGCCATGCCGCACCCTGCCGGTAAAGAGAGCAGCCAGCGTTTGAGGCGCTTTGCCAAACCTGCGGAAAACTCGCTTTCATTCATGGCGGACAAACTGACCAAAGCTTGAGCCGTCAGCCAGGCGTGCTCGGTATCGTCGCTGCACAGGCCGATACGCAGTCCGGGTAAAACAATTAGACTGTGCCGCAAGGGTGCAGCACCCAACAGCCGCTGGGCCCGGCGCGGGGTCAGCCCTTCCCGGGGTAAACCTATGCTGTCAGCAACTGCGGTGCCTGACAGCAGGCCGAAAAAACGCTCCTGTGCATCCATCGGTTAATTCATGCGTCCCCATGAAAAACGACCTTGCATCCATATCAGACAACAAGGCCGCAGATGTTTTTAAAAATAGCATCCGTTACGGATCTACTGGTCAGATGACTTTCCCTCATCGGGATTGGGATTAGATTTGGACATGGCTATCGCCTTGTCTTTGCCACCAATGGCAGACATATCCTTGAGGAATTTCAATCCCACCTTGATACCGTAGTCCATCCGGGCGGCATGGTCCTGTGCCGCAGCCTGCATATCCATCCACATATGCACCTGTGGTTCTGTGAGCAGGTTCAGGTATGCGTCAATTTCACCGCCATCACGGAAAATTTCAGCCCCGGCTTTTTTGACAATCTTGATCATCGCCACGTTTTTGCTCAGTGTGTGAATAAACATTTGATCAATGCCACGGCGTCGTGCACGCTGCGCAGCATAAGCAAACAACTGCCCGCCCAGGCCCTGCCCGCGTGCTTCAGCACTCACCGAAACACCAAACTCAGCCATGCGCGGAGAGGAGTTTTCCGCACCATACGCCAGGTGCGCCACCCCGACCACATTCAGGTCATTGTCCAGCACGCCAAACACATCATCCCGGTTGAAGTCGATTTTGTCCAGATAATCGTCAATCTGATCATCTGTGGCCTGGAAACCAAAGCGCATATAACGGTCGCGCTCATTGAGTGCATGCACATGCTTGCGAATGTCTTCCAAATACGACGGTGTTAACGCATGAATGGTCGCCGCCTGTCTGGGTTTGGGCTCAAACGCCTGCGCCGCCGTCCCTGGCATATCATGTTTTTCATCAGGGGCAGTCATAAACATCCTTTCAAAATGCGTTAAACCATCCGTCCATTTCGCACCTGCAAAAAGCCGCCACCAATCGGCCCCGTACCAATTTACTTCTTTCACTTTACTACCTAGTTGCCCTACCCGAATCAGGAATGGTTTATTCTACCGCCAATAGCTATCCTCTGGTTTTCCCTGATACTTTTTTGTGGTAGCTCAGTCACGACCAACCGGCCGTTTTGCCCCCTTCTTTTTGCCGGGCGAATCGGGCGGGCTTTCCCCGCGACCCGGCCAGTGAAAGCAGGTGTTTCTTTTGCCTGGCAAAATTTACAAAAATCAGCTAAAATACCAAGCTTTCCCAGCGTAACCAAGTCCCGCGGGGATAAACATCAAGGCAATGACCCGGTTTTAAGCCGGCTTAATTTGTTTAGATGCGAAACACCACCTAAGAGGTTCCCGCCTTTACTAAGAGGAACACCGAACGTGGAAAAGGGCTTTTCCAAACCGCACTTTTGAAAGTGATATTCATGAAAACTATCAGCGCTAAACCCGCTGAGGTGGTACATGACTGGTTTGTGATTGACGCAACAGATAAAGTACTCGGACGTGTCGCCAGCGAAGTGGCACACCGACTGCGCGGCAAGCACAAGGCCATCTATACGCCTCACGTTGACACCGGTGACTTCATCATCATTGTGAACGCCTCCAAACTCCGTGTTACCGGCAATAAAGCCGAAGACAAGGTTTACTATCGCCATACCGGCTATCCTGGCGGCATTTATGCCACCAAGTTCAAAGACATGCAGGCCAAACATCCTGGCCGCGCTTTGGAAAAAGCCGTTAAAGGCATGCTGCCCAAGGGTCCTCTTGGCTATGCGATGATCAAAAAACTCAAGATCTACGCTGGCGCAGAGCATCCCCACAGCGCTCAGCAACCCAAACCGCTGGAAATTTAAGGAGCCTAAGAGATGATTGGTGAATGGAATAACGGCACAGGCCGTCGCAAATCCAGTGTCGCTCGCGTGTTCCTGAAAAAAGGCAGCGGCAACATTGTTGTCAACGGCAAAGCCATTGAACAGTATTTTGGTCGCCAGACCTCGATCATGATTGTGAAACAGCCTTTGGTGCTTACCGGCAACGAAAGCGCGTTTGACATTCAGGTCAACGTCAACGGCGGTGGCGAATCCGGTCAGGCTGGCGCTGTGCGCCACGGCATTACCCGTGCCCTGATCGACTATGATGCAGGCCTGAAGTCTGAACTCTCACGTGCCGGTTACGTTACCCGTGACGCCCGTGAAGTTGAGCGTAAAAAGGTCGGTCTGCGCAAAGCACGTCGCGCCAAACAGTTCAGCAAACGCTGATACTGCTGTTTGTATACTGCAACAAATACTGCTGCAGCATACACAACAAAAAAGCCACCCATTGCGGTGGCTTTTTGATTGCCTGACAATTGGAGACTTCTCTCCATGAAAAATGGATTGCCCTTTATAGGGCACGTCACAATAAGCAACATAGGTAACAGTCATGACCGTCAACATTGGTATCGTAGGTGGAACCGGTTACACCGGCGTTGAACTCTTGCGGCTGCTCAGCCAACACCCGCAGGCAAAGTTGCAGGTGATCACGTCGCGCAGCGAACAGGGTGTGGCTGTGGCGCAGATGTTTCCCAACCTGCGCGGGCATGTGGATCTGAAGTTTGAACTGCCTGACAGCCCGGCACTGAAAGCCTGCGATGTGGTATTTTTTGCCACCCCGCATGGCGTGGCCATGGCGCAGGCGCGCGAGCTGCTCGCCAATGATGTACGGGTGATTGACCTGGCGGCAGACTTCCGGCTCAAGGACATTGATGTATTCAAAAAATGGTACGAAATTGACCACAGTTGTCCGGACATTCTGGCCGATGCCGTTTACGGCCTGCCCGAGCTGAACCGTGAAGACGTCCGCAAAGCCAGGGTCATTGGCAACCCCGGCTGTTACCCCACGTCGGTACAACTGGGTTTTGCCCCGCTGCTGCGCAGCAGGCTGATCGACCCGGCGCATATGATTGCCAACAGTGCCTCAGGCGTTTCGGGCGCGGGCAAAAAAGCCAGCACCGGCAACCTGTTTTCCGAGGTCAGCGACAGTTTCAAGGCCTACGCCGTCAAAGGGCACCGCCACGGCCCTGAGATCAATGAGCAACTGCGCCGTATTGACCCGCAGGCCAACGTGCTGTTCCTGCCGCACCTGATTCCGTCCATCCGCGGCATCCACTCCACGCTGTATGCCCGCCTGAACGAAGCCGGACAAGCCGCCGACCTGCAAAGCATTTTTGAAGCGGCCTATGTCAACGAACCGTTTGTCGACGTGATGCCCGCCGGCTCAGCGCCTGAAACACGCTCGGTGCGTGCCTCCAACTTTGTACGCATCGCCGTGCACAAGCCGCAGCCCGACACGGTTGTGGTGCTGGTGGTAGAGGACAACCTGGTCAAGGGTGCTGCCGGCCAGGCGGTTCAGTGTATGAACCTGATGTTCGGCCTGCCTGAAACCATGGGGCTCACGCAAGTGCCCATTCTTCCGTAATATGTAAATGGCAGCCGATCAAGCAATTAACCTTAATAACTGGTAATATATTTACATCTTTTAAAGCATTCTGCGGCATTGCCGCAGAGCTTGCTGTACATGTAGCGTTGTACTGTAACCCCCTGCAGGCTACGAAAGGAATACTCAATGAATACATCTGCACAAACACTGGATCCGACACCTGCGGCTGGCCAAATGCCCGACCCGCTGGTATTTACCGACAGCGCAGTCGCCAAAGTGGCTGAACTGATTGCCGAAGAAGGCAACCCGAACCTGAAGCTGCGCGTTTTCGTGCAAGGCGGCGGCTGCTCAGGTTTTCAGTACGGTTTTACGTTTGACGAAGACACCAACGAGGATGATACCGTTTTGACCAAAGGCGGTGTCCAGTTGCTGATTGACGCGATGAGCTTTCAGTACTTGGTCGGCGCTGAAATCGATTACAAGGAAGGCCTGGAAGGCGCACAGTTTGTCATCAAAAACCCCAACGCCACCACCACCTGCGGCTGCGGCTCGAGTTTTTCAGTTTAAACCCTGAATAAACAACCAAGCGAATGCCTGTTCTGCTGACGCAGGGCAGGCATTTTTGTTAAGGGCCCAGCGGCTACGGCCTGGTCAATAACCCACCTGCCAGAAATCGGTACCTGCCATCCACGCCTCAAACCACTGGGCAAGCGGACGCTTTGGGCTTGACTCATAAATGGAGGCCAGTGACGCTTCCTCATTATCCAGCAGCAAGAGCGGATCATAAAAAAACACCGGATAATCTGCCTGCGCGCATGCAATAACCGAGTGGACATTGCAGCCCCAGTCACAAAACGCCAGCCATGTCGGGCACCATTCGTCACGTGGTTCTGCCGGGTCCGGCTCCATGCAAAAGCGGTACAAGTCGACCAGCCCCATCGCACTGCCAATGCCATAACCCGGCCCGAAGCCGCCATTGGCAACATTCAGATAAATCGCTTTCAGAAGCGGCGGCAAGGCAAATCCGAGCGCGTGTTCGCACTGGTCAATCACGTCTGGTGATGCCACAGGCAATGCCCGCAAAGGCTTACCGACGATATCCACCGGATTGTCCTGGGCCTCCAGGTGTGTTTTTAATGCTGAGCAAATTGAGCTGATCGCCATATTCATCAGGCCGGATACACCGCTCCCAGAATACGCGGCCCGCGCGCCCCGGTGACTTCGGGCAGATTGGCCGGCACTTTTTCTATACACTGTCGGGCCAGCCAGGCAAATGCAGCCGCTTCCACCTGCAGCGCAGGCAAGCCATGCTCTGCGGAGCTTTTCACCGATGCACCCGCCAGATACACCTGCAACTGGCGCATCAGGCAGGCGTTTAAAGCCCCCCCGCCACAGACCACCACTTCGGCAGCCCCAGGTGCATACTGGTGCACGGCCTGCACGCAGATGCTGACGGTCAGCCTCAGCAAGGTGGCCTGAACATCCTGTGGCCGCAGCCCCTTCATTCCGGCAAGCTGGCGTTTCAACCAAGCCATGTTGAACAGATCGCGCCCTGTGCTTTTAGGTGCCGGCTGCTTAAAATAAGGCTCCTGCACCATCCTGTCCAGCAGGTCGGATATGACCTGGCCGCTTTCAGCCCAGCGGCCATCTTCATCAAACAGCGCGCCGGTCTGCTGCTCGCACCAGGCATCCATCAGAATATTGGCCGGCCCGCAGTCAAAACCCAGCACATGCCCGTCGGCATACAGTACCGTCAGGTTGGCAATACCGCCTAAATTCAATACCACCACGGTTTTTCCGGGTTGGGTAAACATATCCGCATGAAATGCTGGCACCAGCGGTGCCCCTTGCCCGCCAGCCGCAATATCGCGGCTGCGAAAATCAGCCACCACAGAAATACCGGTCAGTTCTGCCAGCAGTGCCGGCGCATTGAGTTGCCAGGTGTAACCGGTGCCGTCATGGGCCTGCGGCTGGTGCCGTACAGTCTGCCCATGGGCGCCAATGGCCTGCACATCGCTGGCCGTTACCTGGCACTGTTGCAACAGTTGCTGCACTGCCGGCACGTAGAGCAAGGTGGCCAGTTGATTGGCCGCCAGCGCCGCCCGGTGCAGCTCGTCTTTTCCTGATGCATTCAGCGTCAGCAGTTCGGCCCGCAACGCAGCAGGCATAGGCAGATGGACATGGCCTTTGATCGCAACCTCATGGGGCGATGGCAGATCCGCCAGCACCGCATCCACACCATCCAGCGATGTTCCCGACATCAGGCCGATATACAACTGATTTTTTTCTTTCATCCGAACTCTCGCAATGATTTTGATATGGTGCAGGTTTGCCGCATGGTCAGAGTATGCCACACAGCCAAAAAGAAAGGGATGTGAAATCCTTCACACCCCTGTCAATGCATGACTGTAATCAGTCAAGTCGTTATCTGCTCGCAACCTCTGTATCTGTTGATCTGACAACCATCAGCTCCGCGACGCGACCCAGCAGGTCTGCGTGGATCTGCGCGGTACGGTCAAATTCAGCCTGCAGGTTTTCAGGAATAGGCTGTGCCTCAGTCTGAGCGGCCAAAATTGCCGGGTCACGCTGTACGCCGTTTTCCTTGAATTCAAAATGCAAATGCGGTCCGGTAGCCCAGCCGGTCTGCCCCACGGCCCCAATCGGGTCACCCTGCTGCACCAACTGGCCTTTGGTCACGTCAATACGGCTCATGTGCGCGTAAAGCGTTGAGCGTGTTTTATCATGGCTGACAATAACCACATTGCCATAACCGCGCTGCACGCCGGCAAATTCAATGCGGCCATCGCCTACGGTACGTACGGTTGTACCCGTGGGGGCTGCATAGTCAATGCCTTTATGGTCACGCCAGGTATTTTGAATCGGGTGCAAACGGCGGCCAAATGCCGAGCTGACCCGCGTATACTCCAGCGGATACGCCAGGAACGTGGTTCTCAGGCTCTTGCCGTCAAACGTGTAATAGGTCCCACGCACGCTTTCGTCCGGCTGGAACCACACTGCATTGTAATTACGCCCGCCGTTAATGAACTGTGCCCCCAGGATACGCCCGGTACCCATCGGCACGCCATCGGCCTCGTAAGACTCATATACCAGCTGGAACGTATCGCCGCGCCGCAAATGGCGGGTAAAGTCGATCCGGCTGCCAAAAATATCCACCATCTGAATTGCGATGTTGTCCGGCAGGCCAATGGCGTCGGTGGCGCCATACAGCGAATACTTGATGGTACCCATGGCAACGCGTTCACGCACTTCCACCGGCACGGTTTCCGAAACCGATGTCAGGTTGCCTTCTTCATTGCGCTGAATGGTAATGCGGTTGAAATGGCGGGCCGTCTGTGAACGCAACCCGGCCTGCAAGCGGACCAGTTCGCCCTGCTGGCCGACCTCGGCCATCACACGCACATCCCGGTTGGAAGACATGATCAGGCGTGCCAGCGGGTCTTTGCGCATGAATTCAAGCGCCTGCGCATCGTCAATGCCCAAACGGCCAAACAATGCCTGAATGGTATCTGAACTGCGGGTATAGCCGTCACGGTACAAGGAATACTGGTGTTCTCCCAGCAAATCAGCCTGCTGGGCCAGTTCGGACTCTACCGGCAGAACCCGCTCAATGGCGGTTACATGAACCGAAGCGGCCTCATCGGTCGCCGGCGACACGCTCAAAGCAGCCATTGCGCTTCCGCAGACCAACAGACTTGCCCCCAGTAATGTCACCCGTGGATGTCTTTTAAACGACCCTACCACACCGTCTAACACCAGATTTTTTACTGCCCTGGGCAGCGACAACCAATCAGCCACTATGTCTTATCCTGATAAACCAGACCATAGAAAAATATGAGCGCGCTCAGGCATAATAGACATTTCCTTGCGTAAATTCATTTGGCAACAAAACCTCTTACCACCACTTATGCACAATGGAAAGCACATACAAAGGCTGTGTTGTCAAATGGCTCATATCCAGTTTAAATTCGACTACAATTTCGGCTATCGCAGTGATAGAAAATTGTAATACCCGCCAAGTATACCAAGATAATTTGTTTTTCGCCGTAATTTTTTCACATATTTACTGTATAAATTTCAATTCCAATGACTGACACTTCTTCAATGACTTCAACAACTTACCCAATTACAGACGAAGTGCAAGAAGCGCTGCGGATCACCAAGCGCGGCGTTGACGAACTCCTGCCTGAAAACGAATGGCTCAACAAGCTGGCCCGCAGCGCGGCAACCGGCAAACCCCTGCGCATTAAACTGGGGCTGGACCCGACCGCGCCCGACATTCACCTGGGGCATACCGTGGTACTCAACAAGATGCGCCAGTTGCAGGATCTGGGGCACACCATCATCTTCCTGATTGGCGACTTCACCACCCTGATTGGCGACCCTTCCGGGCGCAACAGCACACGCCCGCCGCTCACCGCCGAGCAGATCAAGGTCAACGCCCACACCTACTACCGCCAGGCCAGCCTGATTCTGGATCCGCAGCACACCGAAATCCGCTACAACTCCGAATGGTGCGACGAACTGGGCGCGCGCGGCATGATCCAGTTGGCTGCCAAATACACCGTGGCGCGTATGATGGAACGTGACGACTTTACCAAACGCTATGCCGCCAACACGCCGATTTCCATCCACGAATTCATGTACCCGCTGCTGCAGGGCTATGACTCGGTGGCGCTCAAGTCCGACCTGGAAATGGGCGGCACCGACCAAAAATTCAATGTGCTCATGGGCCGCCACCTGCAGGCCGAATACGGCCAGGAGGCGCAGTGCATTCTGACCATGCCGCTGCTTGTGGGGCTTGATGGTGTGGAAAAAATGAGCAAATCCAAGAACAACTACATTGGCATTACCGAAGATGCCAACACCATGTTCAGCAAGCTGCTCTCTATTTCTGATGATCTGATGTGGCCTTATTTCACCCTGCTGAGCTTTCGCTCGGAAGACGAAATTGCCAAACTCAAATCCGAAATTGACGCAGGCCGCAACCCGAAAGAGGCCAAAGTCATGTTGGCCAAAGAAATCGTGGCCCGTTTTCACTCGGCCCAGGCAGCCGATGCCGCCGAAGAAGACTTCAACCTGCGGGCCAAAGGCGGTATTCCCGACGACATCCCCGAAGTGCAGTTGCAGGGCGCACCGCTGGGCATCACTTACCTGGTCAAACAGGCCGGGCTGGCTGCATCCAATGGCGAAGCAGGCCGTCTGATTGACGGGCGTGGCGTACGCATTGACAGCGCCGTTGTAACTGACCGCGACCTGAAACTACCCGCAGGCACTTATGTGGTCCAGGTCGGCAAACGCAAATTCGCCCGCGTGCACCTGAGCTAACACACAGGCGCAAGTTGCAGCACATAACCGGCCCCTTGTGTTGAAAATACATGGGGCCGATTTTGTCTGGTACCCCTTTTCCCATGTATGGCGCCATAACCGCGCCTATACCCCAGTTTTTACTGCAACAAACGCTTATCCGCATTAAGATAAACACCCATGATCAGCATCGTACAACGCGTCAGCCAGGCCCATGTGGAAGTCGCCGGGCAAACCATTGGCAAAATTGGAGCCGGCCTGCTGGTGCTGTTATGTGCCGAGCAAAACGACACCGAGCTCGAAGCCGGCAAAATGCTCGACAAAATACTCAAGCTGCGCATTTTTACCGACCAGAACGGCAAAATGAACCACAGCCTGCTGAACATGGATGGCAACGGCCAGGCCGGCCAGATGCTGATCGTGAGCCAGTTCACGCTGGCCGCAGATGTTACCGGAGGGAACCGGCCCAGCTTTTCCGCCGCTGCACCGGTAGCCCGGGGAGAAGCGTTGTACCGCTTTTTTGTCGACAAGGCGTGTACCGCACTGGCACATGTGGCCACCGGCGAATTCGGTGCAGACATGCAGATTCACCTGATCAACAATGGCCCTGTCACCATTCCGATCAGAATTGAGCCGGCTTCATAAAGCGGGCTAAAACGATTATCATCAAGGTTGCACTTTTTGTGCCTTGCTTACTTTCAAATACAAAGGAGATCAGAACATGAAATTCTGGAGTGATGAAATCAAAGACGGCGCCTACATCCCGACCAAATATGCGGCAGGTGCAGCCAACCTCAAAGGGTTTGCGCCCAACCTCAACCCGCCGCTGGCATGGAGCGAGGTCCCTGAAGGCGTCCAGTCATTTGTGCTGATCTGCCATGATCCCGATGCCCCCAGCACCATGGAAGACGTGAACAAGCCCGACCGTGAAGTGCCCGCCGCCACGCCGCGTGCCAACTTCTATCACTGGCTGCTCATCGACCTGCCCGCCACACTGCGCCAGATCAAGGAAGGCGAGTTCTGCAATGGCTTTACCGTTCAGGGCAAAGCCGGGCCTGAAGCCGCTCATGGCAGCCGCCAGGGACTCAACGATTACACCAACTGGTTTGCAGGAGACGCCAAAATGGAGGGCAAATACTTCGGTTATGATGGCCCCTACCCACCGGGCAACGATTCAATCCTGCACCGCTACATTTTTTCACTGTACGCACTGGCTGTGCCCAAACTCGATATGGCCGCCAACCCGTTTAACGGCCCGCAGCTCATGGTGGCACTGGCCGAACTGCAATCCCAGGGAAGCGTGCTGGCATTGTCGTCATTCAGGGGCACCTACTCCACCAACCCCAGGCTGCAACCCTGATCAGGCACCGTATACAGTACAGTCACCCGTAACGGAAAACCATCGGTATTTTGATGAGCATGCTGCAAAACATTACCCATATTCTGGCCATACGCCATGGTGAAACCCGCTGGAACGTTGATGGCCGCCTGCAGGGCCAGTTGGACATTGAACTCAATGAACGCGGCCTGCGTCAGGCCCAACAGCTTGCCAACGCGCTGAAAGACCACCCGCTGGACGCGATTTACAGCAGCGACCTGATGCGCGCCATGCAAACCGCGCAGCCGATTGCACACGCACTGCAACGCCCGGTACAAACGCTGGCCGGGCTGCGTGAACGCCATTTTGGCTATTACCAGGGCAAAACATTTTTGCAGGTGCAGGCCATGGCGCCGGATGACGCGCAGCGCTGGCAGCAGCGTGACCCGGATTTTGTGCCGGGCGAAAGCGGCGAATCGCTGCATGTTTTCCAGGCGCGCATCCTGCAAACCCTGTCTGATATTGTCCAGAAACACGAGGGCCAGACCATTGCCATCATCACCCATGGTGGTGTGCTGGACACGCTGTACCGCAACGCCACGCATCAGGACATCCGGGCCCCCCGGACATGGCAACTGGGCAACGCCAGCATCAGCCGCCTGCTGTGGAGCCCCGAGGGGCTGAGCATGGTGCGCTGGGCTGACGCCAGCCATCTGGACGATGACTCACTGGCACCGCATGGCGAACCCACGGATGTGGAGCCTTGCGACCAGGGAGCAAAAAACGCATGAGTCACGCTGCTGGCCCGCTCAACATGCCCCCTGCCGAACCAGGCACAACCATCACCATACAGACACACACCACCATGCGTGATGTGGTCTATTTCAATACCCTTGGTATGCCATCCCCGCTTTTTGCGGGCCTTTATTTTATCTTGATAATTGTGCTGGTTTACAGCATGACGGGAACCTGGTCCATCCTGAGCAGCCTGGCCTGGCTGGTAGTGCTGTTTGCCACCACAACGTCACTTTGCTGTGCATACAGTTATTTTAAAAAAGGCATTTTAGGAGCGCAGACCATCACCATCACGCCCGAATTTATCCGGGAAACGTCCCCCCATAGTGAACGGCGTTATGACTGGAGCAAGGTGAGCTGGGTGTTCAAAAACAAAAAGTATGTCTCCATACTTGTCGCTCCCAACATGGTGATTGCGATTGATCGCAAAAACTTTCATTCCCAGCAAAAATTTGATGAAACTTCTGCACTGATCCGCACCTATTGGAAAGCCGGGCAAAACAAAGTCAATCTGCTGAAGTAATCGCAGATATAACGTTTTTATTTTTACAAAGCAAAAGCCAAGGGCCTGGGCGTTAAATTTGTCTTATAAAGACGCCTTCAACACGCCCCACACACGCATCAAAAAACAACCGTGCGCGAGCCATTGAGCAGCACACGGTGTTCACAATGCCATTTCACCGCGCGGGCCAGCACAATACACTCCACATCACGGCCCACGGCGGTCAGGTCTTCGGCACTCATCTCATGCGTCACGCGCGAAACATCCTGCTCAATGATCGGGCCCTCGTCCAGATCAGGCGTCACATAATGCGCTGTGGCGCCGATCAGCTTCACGCCGCGTGCATGCGCCTGGTAGTAAGGCTTGGCGCCCTTGAAACTGGGCAGAAAACTGTGGTGGATATTGATGGCACAGCCACGCAGAAAGTCGCAGAACTCCGGTGACAATATCTGCATATAACGCGCCAGCACCACCAGGTCAATCTGTTCTTCACTGCAAATCTGCTCAATCTGCTGCTCCTGCGCGCGCTTGGCTTCAGCACTGGCGCCGGTGGGCAATGACAGGTGCCTAAACGGCACGCCATAGCTTGCGCACAGCTCGGCAAAATCAGGATGGTTCGATACCACCACCGGCACTTCAATATCCAGTTGCCCGGCCTGGCGGCGAAACAGCAGGTCATTCAGACAGTGGCCGAACTTGCTGACCATGATCAGCACACGCGGCTTGCGTGCCAGCGAGTGAAAGTGCGCCTGCATGCCGAATTCGCTGCGGATGTTGGCAAACAGTTTGTCCAGTATCGGCACATCGCACAGATGACCGGGCGCCTGAAAATGCACACGCATGAAAAAAAGGCCGGTATCCTCATCGCCAAACTGGTGCGAATCAATGATGTTGCAACCTGCCTGGTAAAGCAGGCCGGAAACCGCATAAACAATGCCTTTGCGGTCCTGACACGATAACGTCAAAACAAATTCGGTACTGGCCGACATGCAAACCTCAACAATAATCTGTAAAAAAATAAATCGGGAGCAAGCTCCCGACTTTACCTGAATTCACCTGCGCCATGAAAAATCATGACAGCTTTTGTCGTATTCAGGATGGTCCGGCTGCAAAATACGGAAGGAATTCTCCCCTTGTGCAGCCCGAACAAACCGTCAAGCAACGCGCATCAGTGCGAGTGCTGGAAAACCTCTCCGGCTTTCAGGCGGTACACCTGACCGCAATACGGGCATTTGGCCAAACCGGTTTTACCCACGTCCAGAAATACCCTGGGGTGTGTACTCCATAACTGCATTCCCGCCTTGGGGTTGGGGCAGTATGTTTCTCCCTGTTCAGTCAGATCGGTTACCGACAGCTCCACAACGGTTGTTACTTGACTCATTCTTTCGTCTCCTATTAAATCAGGCTTAACCAGGGTGCATATTTGGCATTGCGGCCATGTACCACATCAAAAAATGCTTTCTGAATTTTTTCTGTGATCGGGCCACGGCTGCCCGCACCGATCTCAATGCGGTCAATAGCCCGGATCGGCGTCACTTCGGCGGCCGTACCGGTGAAAAACACTTCATCAGCCACATACAGCTCATCGCGTGTCATGCGCTTTTCCACCACTTTCAGGCCCAGGTCACCACACAGCGTAATGACGGTATTGCGCGTAATGCCGTCCAGCGCACCGGATGACAGGTCAGGCGTATACACCACGCCCTTGGACACCACAAACAGGTTTTCGCCGGAGCCTTCGCTCACATACCCGGTCGGATCGAGCATGATGGCTTCATCAAAGCCATTGTCGGTGGCCTCGCGGTTGGCCAGAATAGAATTGGTATAGTTTGACACCGATTTGGCTTTGGTCATGGTGGCATTCACATGGTGGTGCGTAAAGCTGGATACCATCACACTGATGCCCTTGGCTAGCCCCTCTTCACCCAGATAAGTGCCCCAGCTCCATGGCGCCACCATCACATGGATGGTCTGCCCCTTGGACGACACGCCCAGGCTCTCGGAGCCCACCCAGACCAGTGGCCGGATGTAGCAGCTCTTCAGGTTATTGGCGCGAACCACATCCTTATGTGCCTGAATCACTTCTTCCAGAGAAAAAGGTACTTTCAGGCGCAATACCTTGGCACTGTTGAACAGGCGGCGGGTATGATCCTCCAGCCGGAAAATCGCCGTGCCCTGCGGTGTTTCATAAGCGCGCAGGCCTTCGAACACACCGCAGCCATAATGCAGCGTATGCGTGAGCACATGGACCTTGGCATCACGCCAGTCCACCAGCCCGCCATCCATCCATATCTTGCCATCTCTATCATCCATTGACGTCATTTTTTAAACCTCACCTAATAAACGGGACAACGCCGCATTCAAAATGCAGCTCAAAAACTGTTTGCAGGCCGTCTCCATCAAACCTGCACATTGGATATTGCAACCACCAGGCCGGTTGTACTCCAGGCCCCTGCTGAAATGACGCCTTGGCAACAGGCTTGTAGCGCATTGCCTATGTCTTGCACAGTTATAACCAAATTAACTGATAATTATATGCTTTCGTACACAGATTGACAGACCCGACAACCTAATTTATGAAGCTCATTGAGGCCATTGAGGCCGCCGCCCCTGCCATCGCCGAACTCAGAAAACGCCTGCATGCGCGGCCGGAACTGAGTTTTGAAGAGCACCACACCGCCAGCCTGATCGTCGCGACCCTGCAAAGCTGGGGCATTGAGGTGCATTACGGCTTGGCCGGCACCGGCGTGGTCGGGGTCATCCGCAACGGCACATCAGCCCGCGCCGTAGGTTTAAGAGCCGACATGGACGCCCTGCCCATTCAGGAGCAGAACACCTTTGCTCACGCCAGCGTGCACCCCGGAAAAATGCACGGTTGCGGACATGACGGACATGTCGCCATGTTGCTGGCAGCAGCCCAGTACCTGGCCCGCCATCGCCACTTTGACGGTACGGTTTATCTGATCTTTCAGCCGGCCGAAGAAGACGGCGCCGGCGGCCGCGTGATGATCAAGGACGGGCTGTTTGAGCGCTTTCCGATGGACGCCGTATTCGGGCTGCACAACTGGCCGGAACTGCCCGCAGGCACCATGGCAGTCTCACCCGGGCCGGTCATGGCTTCGTGCAGCGACTTTCACCTGCACATTCAGGGCAAAGGCAACCATGCGGCCATGCCGCACCTGAGCGTTGACCCGCTGCCCATTGCCTGCCAGGTTGTGCTGGGCTGGCAGACCATCGTCTCACGCAACCGCAACCCGTTTGATGTGGCCGCACTCTCGGTCACCACCATCAATGCCGGGCAGGCCAGCAATGTCATCCCGGAAAACTGCAGCCTCAGCGGCACCGTGCGCACATTTGATCACCAGGTCACCCGGCTGATTGAGCAGCGTATGCGCGAACTGGCCGAGCACACCTGTGCGGCTTATGGCGCCAGTTGCCAGTTTGAATTTGTGCATACCTACGTCCCTACGGTCAACCATGCGCAGGAAGCTGAACTGGCACACGCTGTCATGAGCGATATTCTTGGCGAGCCACACGTGCTGACGCAGCAGCCGTCGCTGGCCTCGGAGGACTTTGGTTATATGCTGCAGCAAAAACCGGGCGCTTATGCGTTTATCGCCAACGGCAATGGTTCACACCGCCTGCACGGACACGGCCTGGGCGCATGTGAACTGCACAACCCGAGCTACGACTTCAACGATGACATCATTTCGCTGGGCGCAACCTACTGGGTGCGGCTGGCAGAACGCTACCTGTCTGACGCCTGATGCGGTCGTGCCGCCCTATCCTATTTCTATTTCTATTTGCTACTGTGACGCAGCCATGACTAAAACACTGCGCGAGCGGCTCAGCGGCATGTAACCGTGACATTGATCTGCTCATGAATTGGCCCTTTTTCAGAAACCGCTGTGCAATAAGCAGATGCATCATCCAGCCGCATGATCAGTTTGGTCGCTCCGGTACCGTAATTGCATGCCAGCCATTTGCCTTCAGGATAGTTCCCCTCCAGCGTCCAGCTGGGATGTTGCGCCATTTCGTCATCGGGCTTTAAATCCGCATTGTCTTGCGGATGTCCATCGTAAATCGAAACCCCTCTTAACCGCAACGGATACTGGCGTACCATCTGCTCAAAACCGGCGGGAACACTGTTCTGAGACAGGGTCGCTGATTCAAGCAGCACGCGTTCCGGGCACACCACGGTCTGCTCGGCAAGCGCATGGCCGGAAAACATCACCATCGCCAAAGCAGCGAACCTTGTTACACACATGTTTGTCATCGGCAGGACTCCTCTTGTATTGGCAGAATTCATGATACAGGCACTTACAGGCCAATAGACGCTAAGCGCTAAGCGCCAAACTTCACGCCGGCCTGGGCAATGTCGTTCATGAATGCCTGCACACCGTCGCGTGAAAGCTCGGTCAGATCTTTGCCGCCGGTTTTCACAATGGCATTGTATTTTTTCACCATCGAGAGCGGTGCTGTAATCACCCTGCAACCGGCCTGCTCGGCCTGCCAGATGTTATACACCTCGCGGGTAGAGGCCCACAGCAGCTCTGCTCTGGGGTGCCCCTTTAATATATCGCGACAGGCTTCGACAATGGGAACCGGGTCCACCCCCACATCGGCAATACGCCCGGCAAACACCGAGACCAGCGCCGGTGTGGCCGGGTCCAGTGCATCGGCCACAATCTGTGCCTGCTCCACCGTAAACACACAGGTCACATTCAAGGCAATGCCCTGTGCTGAAAGCTTGCGGATCAGCAGCCCCAAGGACTCCCCCGCAGGCGTGATGACCGGCACCTTGACATACACATTGTTACCCCATGCATGGATGACGTGTGCCTCGCGCTCCATGCCCTGCGGCGTATCGCTGAACACCTCAAACGATACCGGCAGTTGCGGCACCAGCGCCAACACCTCTTTGGCGTAACTGGTGTAGTCAGCCACCCCAGCCTGCGACACCAGCGACGGGTTGGTGGTAAACCCCTGGGTTACCGGCAGGCTTAATCCGGTACGAATGGTTTCAAAATCAGCACCATCGACAAACACTTTGATATCAGGGCGTCTGAATTGCGCCATCACGGTCCTCTCCTGTTGTGGTTTGATCGGTGTCGGTTATTCTATGCGTATTTTCAGCGGTTCAGCGCTTTTCTCAGCGAAAAACCGAACATCAGCATCATCAGCCCTTCAAACAGCAGCTCACACGCCAGGAAGAAGCCCGGCAGCACCAGCGATGAAGGCCCCAGTGTCATGGCGATCAGAAAAGCCGCCAGCACGGCCAGCACGCCCGAAGCCACCAGCCAGCCCCAGCCATCCATGCCTCTGGACTGAAACCCCGACACCACACGCAACACCCCCGCCACAGACAGCACCATGGCAAACAGCACCGTCAGCGTCACAGCCATTTCCACCGGTGCGGCAAACGAAACCAGCCCGGCCAGAATCAAGATAATGCCGCTGAGCAGCCAGAACCAGAACAGGCTTTTGATCCCTCTGACCTGCAATGCGGAAATAATATTGATGACGCCCGTGGCAAACAGCAGCGACCCCAGCACAAATATCGCCACAACGGTACTGATAATGATGTATACGGCAGCAAACGCGCCGCAGATGGTCAACAGCAGACCAAAAACGACAAACCAGCCCCAGCTCTTACGTAACCTGAGCAAATGCTGTCCGATCGGGCTGTTGGATAAAAACTGCTCTTTGGGTGATGGTGGCTGAGTATTCTGATCACTCATGGTGTTCTCCTTGTTCTGTTTTTGTAAGGCCGCTCAGATCAACAGCGCCGATATGGCATGATCTGTCCTTTGCGGCTTTCTTTCGGTTCATTGTACTGCGTCCGGCTTTATCCACGGATGCACCCGTCAAAATGCATGGCACGCTTGCCTTTAACCGCTGGTCTGCAAAATGGAGGAACACGTTTTCAGCCCTTTATTCCGCCAAAATCCTAAACAGGTTTTTAGAAAATGCTGTTTTCGTGAAATAAGTGGCACCTGGGGCAAATAAATGGACGCAGCAATGATCAAAACTGCGATTTATCGACTATCATAAGTACATATTGTCATTTCCCATATTTCCTCAAGTGTGTTCCGCCGGATGTTGCGTGGTAGCGACATCCGGACTTTTCTCAAACAACCCCATACCTCCGCTCTACCATCGCATTGCACTTTTCCATCCGACATCATTTTTCCTATCGACGCATGCTGTATAAAAGTCGCTTCTCTCCATAAAATCAACAATTTACAGATTCTTTCTGCATTTTCCCAGGTCAAGTTGTCCCCGGAAAGCACAGCAAGGGTCCAAATTCAATTTTGCTACTTATTTCACGCTTTATACATATTTATACTTAAAGTTAATTTTTCAAAATACAACATAACCTATTGACTTAAAACGGAAAATATCCGATGATTCAGTCATACAACAATAAGGGTGAAGGGGAAGCACCCAGAGGGAGAAGATAAGGTCAGTAATCACGTCAGAATAAACATACGATAACTTTGCTGATCTAGCTCTCAATTCAGAGCCTGCTTAAACCAGAACATGCTGGAAGCAGGCTTCATTTTTTTCACCACCCGTTATTTATTCTTTTATCGCATAACTGCTGCCTTGCTGGTATATCGGTCTGGTGATTCATGTCCAGCCGTATAGTGTCTGGGCAAAACGAATCCATGTTTCAAAAGATGACACAAACACATTCTGTATCAGCCATTTTCCGCTGGTGCAGGCATGTTGCGACACAGGTTTGCAGCAATCAAAGAACAACTCAGGCATATGGCCCGCAAAGAAAGTGGTTGGTCTGGGTAAATGCTGAATTTTGCCTCTCTTTTGATGCACCTCAACTGTTGCACGGTACAAAGGCGAACGAACACATATATGTGCGTTATCATTTCAGTATCGCCCAGCAAAACGCTGCTGGTTACCGCACACACGGCATCTGTCATGAAACTTTCGGTACTGACCCATCAGATCACGCACAGGCGTGGCAGCACCAACAGCACAGAAAGATATTTCTGTGATTTTTTGGTGAATGGTCACTCCCTGCTTGAAATGCTGGACAAACTCTCAGGCAGTAACTCAGGCAGTAAAGACGGGCAACCCAGTGACCTGATTGGCAGTTTTGTTGTGGGCTATCCTGAACACAACCAGCAAAAGCGCGATCAACTGCTGCTGGCTGCCCAGCCGGATACCGAGTCCGGCCGCATCATGCTCTATATCTGCCCCGAATGCGGCGATCTGGGATGCGGCGCGTACACCGTGCGGGTTGAAAAAACCGGCAACCATTACACCTGGAATGATTTTGCATACGAAAACGGCTACGAGCCGCCACACCTGATTGCCAATACTGCCTTTACATTTGATGCAGCGGCCTATGAACAGGCCATGCAGGATATGACCCTCATCCGCTGAAGCCCTAAAGCCAGCCACCAAAGCCAATCACTAGGGCCCGCCCCTGACGCCGCTGAGATAGAGCCGTGTGCCCATCCCCCAACACCAGCGTAGCGCGCCACATGCCGTGCCGCATCATGCACAACGCTATATGTTCTGCGCTTTAGGCTTTACGCCGCCATACTGCGGCAAAAAAGCCATCGGTCCGATGCCGATGCGTCCACAAACGCAGATAATCACCCTGCACCAGTTGATCCGCGTCGGCAACCCCTTGTGCAGCCAGCAACTGCGCAACACTCACCCGTTCAAACAGCGGGTGCTCCTGCTCAAACTGCTGTGCAATGACTTCATTTTCTGCCGGCAGCAAACTGCAGGTGGCATACACCAGAGAGCCACCGTGCTTGAGCAACTGGCAGGCAGAGGCCAGAATGTGCTGCTGCTTTTCTGCCAGTTCCTGTATGCTTTGGGGTGTCTGGCGCCACTTCAGGTCAGGATTGCGGCGCAAGGTTCCCAAGCCCGAACACGGCGCATCCACCAGTACCCGGTCAACCTTGCCGTACAGGCGTTTAACGCGTGCATCGCGCTCATGCGCAATGGCTGCCGGATGCACGTTGGACAACCCGCTGCGGGCCATACGGGGTTTAAGTGCATCCAGCCGGTGTGCAGAAACATCCCACGCGTACAGCCGCCCGGTATTGCGCATTGCCGCACCCAGCGCCAGCGTTTTCCCGCCCGCGCCGGCACAAAAATCCACCACCATATCGCCGCGCTTGGGTGCCACCAGCAGCGCCAGCAACTGGCTGCCTTCATCCTGCACCTCAACGCTGCCGTCCAGAAACAGAGGGTGTTTATTCAATGCCGGTTTACCCTGCACCCGCAGCCCCCAGGGTGAATAAGGCGTCAAAGAAGACTGAATGCCCGATTGCGCCAGTTGCTGCTGCGCCTGCTCGCGCTTGATTTTGAGGGTATTAACACGCAAATCCAGCGGAGCACTGTGGTCCAGCGCTTCGGCCAGCTCCCAGAACTCCTCATCATTCAGCTGCGACTTCAGCGGCTCCACCAGCCACTCAGGCAGGTTATGCCGCAAAGGCTCAGGCATTGCATACATGTCAATCCGGTGAATGCGGTCAAGCCAAGCACGCTCCTGCTCAGACAACATCGGCAACAACGTACGCGCGTCTGCCTGCCAGGCCAGAACTGCCAGCCGGCGCTCCATCGGGCCCGAACCAGACTGCGCCAGATGCTGCAACAGCGGTTTTTGCCGGATAAGTACGTAAACGGTCTCCGCCAGTGCTGCACGCTCGCGCATGCCCAGTTGGCGGTTTTCCCGAAAATAGCGCGATACAACAGAATCGGCAGGATATTCAAAGCGCAGCACCAGCTTGACAAGCTGCTGTGCATGTTGCAATAAGTCTTGTGGCGTCATACAAAATCCGGTTTACTCTTTAAGCGCTACATTCAGCCCCTGAACAGCCCACCTGTTTAAGGGATGTTGATACAAAAATAACTTTTTACAACTGGGCCAGCAGTTCACCAATCGCCCGCGGATACAGCTCATGCTCAGCTTGCAGCACACGCTGTGCCAGCGTTTCCTCGGTATCTCCCGGCAGAACCGGCACCCGCGCTTGTGCCAGCGTCGGGCCATGGTCGAGCTCCGGGGTTACCCAGTGAACCGTTGCACCGGCTTCCCGGTGCCCAGCCTCCAGTGCCCGCCGGTGCGTGTGCAACCCCGGAAAATAAGGCAGCAAAGACGGATGGATATTCACCATACGCCCTGCATAGTGCGCGACAAACTCCGGCGTCAGAATGCGCATGAACCCGGCCAGCACCACCAGTGCAGGCTGATAAGGGTCAATCACCCGGGCCAGCGCCTGGTCAAACGCCGGGCGGTCTGCATAGGCCTTGTGGTTGACCACATGGGTGGCAATGCCCTGCTGGCCTGCCCATTCCAACCCTGCTGCCTGAGGATTGTTGCTGACAACGGCTGCCACACGTGCAGGCCACTGCTGTGCCACGCTGGCCTGTACGATCGAGCGCAGATTGGAACCACGCCCACTGATAAGAACAACAATATTTTTCATGAGATCAGGGAGGGAATAAGCATTCATTATCCCTGATAATCGCATCACAAAAAGATCGTGCGAAAATTCAGGATTGGTTCACCGGTATTAGCTCGGTATATTAGGCCACCGTTCACCCTCAAGGCGCTGCTCTGAGTAGCACACTTCATGCAGCACCCTGGACTTGCGGGGCAAGCCCTCTGTTAAGCGTTCATGAAAATAGCATCACAATTCCAACAATCCCCCAGAACCCTGCTGTGGCTGGTCGCAATCGGCTTTTTCATGCAGACGCTGGACAGCACCATTGTCAATACGGCACTGCCCAGCATCGCCAAAGACCTGAATGAAAGCCCGCTGCACATGCAGTGGGTACTGGTTTCCTACATGCTGACCAATGCCATGATCATTCCGGCCTCGGGCTGGCTGGCCGACCGCTTTGGCACCCGCAAAATATTCTCAATTGCCATTGTGCTGTTCATCATCGGTTCAGCAATCTGCGCTTTTTCGCCCAATCTTTCGGTGCTGGTTGGCGGGCGCGTGGTGCAGGGGTGCGGTGCCGCCATGCTGATGCCGGTGGGACGGCTTGCGGTATTGCGCACATTCCCGAAAGACAGGTTCCTCAAGGCCATGAGTTTTGTCACCATTCCGGGGCTCATTGGCCAGGTCATCGGCCCCACGCTGGGCGGCTGGCTGGCAGAAATGCTGTCATGGCACTGGGTATTCCTGATCAACCTGCCCATCGGCATTGCCGGTGTTGTGGCAACCTGGCATGCCATGCCCGATAAACGCGCCCCGGCGGTAGACCCGTTCGACATCACCGGTTACCTGTACCTGGCTGTGGCCATGGTGGCCATTTCCCTGTCGCTGGACGGCTTTTCATCCTTGGGGCTGGAGCGTGCGCTGGTGGTATTGCTGCTGGTGCTGGGGCTTGCTGCCTGCGCAATCTACTGGCTACACGCGCAACGCGCGGCCCACCCGCTGTTTAATCGTTCCCTGTTTAAGGTCAACAGCTTCAAGGTTGGTATTCTGGGCAATATTTTTGCCCGCATCGGCACCGGCAGCATGCCGTTCATGCTGCCCCTGTTCATGCAAACGCAACTCGACTACAGCCCGGCACAAGCCGGCATGATGATGCTGCCCGTTGCTTTTGCCGCCATATTTGCCAAGCGCATGGCCACCTCGCTGATCGGAAACTTCGGTTACCGCTGGGTACTCACCGGCAATACCCTGCTGCTGGGCGCCATGATTGCCAGCTTTGCACTGATGTCGCGCGAACAGCCGCTGATACTGAGCCTGTTGCTGCTGGCATGTTTTGGCGCGGCCAACTCGCTGCAATTCACGGCAATGAACACCGTCACCCTGAAAGACCTGGACGGCACCACCGCCAGCAGCGGCAACACCATGCTCTCCATGACGCAGATGCTTTCCATGAGCCTGGGGGTTTCCATTGCCTCCACCATTTTGCAGGCATTCAACGATATGCTCACGCATTCACTGGTTAAGGACGCTTCACTCACTGCATTTCACTTGTCGTTTGTGCTGATTGGCGTCATGAGCTGCATTGCTTCACTGATATTCTGGCATCTGCCGGCAGACCGCCGACCCAAAGCGCATGTGGAATCACTCGGCTGAAAACCGCACATCCGGCAGCCGGGGTTTGCATCGCCACCCCCATCCACCCATCATGAATACGCTTTATTCTCATTCGTGATCAGGATAAATCCAAAGGGATACTTTTGCCCCCCATTTGCCCAAAGTATCGGAAAACGCAACAATAATAAGATTGTCAGATGACAAAGCAAGAATAATCCCACAGATACAGGAGTCTATAAAAATGCAAAGCGATCCTAAAGTCATTGAACACCTGAACGCACAGGTCAAATGCGAACTGACCGCCGTCAACCAGTACTTTGTACACTACCGCATGTATGAACACTGGGGGCTGGACCGCCTGGCAAAAAAAGAACGCGAAGAATCCATTGAGGAAATGCAGCACCTGGACAAGCTGATGAAGCGCATCTTCATGCTCGACGGCCTGCCCAACCTGCAAGACCAGCACAAGCTGATGATTGGCGAAAACGTCAAAGAAACACTGGAATGTGACCTGAAGCTGGAATACGCTGCACAGGCAGCCTGCAAAGCAGGCATGGACTACTGCGACAGCGTACACGACTATGTGTCACGCGACCTGCTCAAAGACCTGCTGATTGATACCGAAGGCCATATCGATTACCTCGAAACCCAGTTGAGCGTGATCGAAAAAGTCGGCATTCAGAACTACATCCAAAGCCAACTGCCGAAGTTGGACGAAGCATAAACCGTCTGCCTTCCCTCAAAAAAGGCATGAAAACCGGCACCCGGTTTCATGCCTTTTTTCATGGTCAATGCGGGCACGCCCCACATGCTCAACCTGTAAAATAGCCTCTCGGATCGCCTTGCTACACCTCGTCGCTGTAGCGGTAACCGGCGCCATGCACGGTGCAGATCAGTTGCGGCCTGTTGGCATTGAGCTCAACGCGTTTGCGCAATTGTGAAATGTGCTGGTCCAGCGTGCGGCTGTTAGGCATATGCTCATAGCCCCAGACCATGTTGAACAGCATGTCGCGCGACACCACCTTGTTTTTATGGCGGTACAGGCATTCCAGTATGCGCACGTCTCTGAGGCTGAGTTCAATCTTTTGCGCCTGCCGCATGGCACACAGCCGCTCAGGATAAACAAGCAGATCACCAAACGGAAAACTCTGCTCCACATCCCCGGCCTGGCTGCGCAGGCAGCGCTTGGCCACGGCTTTGATGCGGGCCCGTATCTCATGCACGCCAAAAGGTTTGCTGATGTAGTCGTCCGCGCCCAGTTCCAGCCCGATCACGCGGTCAATCTCCTCATCCTTGGCCGATAAAAAAATGATCGGTATCTGTTCATCGACCCTGCGGATTTCACGGCAAACGGAATAACCATCCAGTTCCGGCATCATGATGTCCATAATCACAAAATCAGGCTTTTCCTGTGCGTACATCTGCAACGCCTGCCTGCCGTCCCCGGCACTGACCAGCGTATAGCCTTCGCGCTCCAGCGCTTTGGCGAGCCCCTGGCGAATGTTCACATCATCTTCAGCAATCAGTATTTTCATCACTTTTTATCACTTGTTTGCCTGCATATCCTGCACACCCTGCCCCTGCTGGGCCTGCTCGCCCCGTTGCAAGCGGAGCGTAAAACAGGTTCCGGGGTTGCTGTTTTCCACCCTGATCTCTGCGCCCAGGCTGTAAGCCAGTTGCGCCGCAATCGTCAGCCCAATGCCAGTGCCCGAAACACCTTCGGTAATAGAGGAATGAATGCGGTAAAACGGCTTGAAAATCAGCTTGTGATCTTTCATGGGAATGCCGCTGCCATAATCACGCACCCGGATATCCACATGCTTGCCATGCACCTGCACCGACAGGTCAACCCGTTTGCCACTGGCCGCATACTTTTCGGCGTTGCTTAAAAAGTTGCAGATGATCTGGCTGACGCGGTCCTCATCGGTATGCACACACACATCAGCCCCCACCTCAACGCTAAGCGCCAGCCCCTTGGCGGCAAAAGACGGCATGAACATCTGGGCAATCTGCTCCACCAGCACATTTACCTGCACCGGTTTCAAAACCACCTGGGGCGTGCGTGTGAATGTCAGAATATTCTGAATCAGCCGCGACAAGCGCTGGCTTTCATCAATGATGATGCCGGCATGTTCCTTCGTTTCATCGTCATACCCTTCCAGCTCCTCCTTGAGCAACTCCGCATACAGCGTGATATTGGTCAGCGGCGTCTTAAGCTCATGCGACACCTGGCTGACAAAATTGATCTGCTGCATCGCTTCACGCGCACTGCGCGTATATTCACGGTAAATGCCATACACCACCAGCGCAATCACAGCCAGCAACAACACCACCAGCACACTGCCCCACAGGTAAACAGCCAGCGTATCAGCCGCCTGACCATAATACACCACCTGCCAGTTCGTCAGCGGGTATGGCAGCCTCTGGCTGGCCATCACGACCAGATCATCCGGCAACAGATCGGTAGCGCTTGCATAAATCAGGCGGTCATTCTCCATGATGTGTACGCTACCTTCAGCATAGGCAAGGTCAGCGCGGTTAACCACATCGGAAAGCAGCATGACATACGAAAGGCGGAATCCAATGACCAGATGCTCGTCCTTGCGGATCCAGTACACCAGCAAGGGAAGATCTGCCGTGTTGCTGAAATACCAGCCCGAACGCGGCTGGCTGGCTTCATTGACAATGTTGTGTGACATCAGAAGATACGGGTCACGCAGCACTGGGGCCAAATCGTCAACCAGGCGCTGCTCCTGCGCATTCAGTGTGCCAGTGCCCGAAGGGTATGAAACTGCCGGGTACAGCAGCCCGTGCCTGTCGATGATAAAAATACCGTCAATATCGGCGTCATTGTCTATCAGGGCTTTCAGCCAGGCGTCATCCAGTTGCATATGTGTTGCGGCACTTTGCAGGCGTGACGCCCTGTTTTCCAGAAGCTGCGTCACAACCTCTTGCGCCTGACCAATACGCTCCTGCGCCAGCTCTTCACTCTGATAACGCTTTAACAGCGCCTCATGCTCAATAGCCCGAAAACCCAGATAACCCACCAGCCCGACCATGATCAGCATGGCCAGTATGAAAAACCCATAATGTCTGGTTGGCAGGTTACCGGGTGTCATGGATTCATAATAAAGTTATTTGGAAATACCGCCCTGCTGGTTTCTGAGCTGGTAGTTCGATTCGCTGAGCGCCTTGCGCGTGTTAATATCATCGCCCGACCTCAGCATATCCAGCATACGGCTGTTGTTTAAATAAGTTAATCTGAGCCGCTCTCTGGCCTGCTCAGAGTTGAGTTGAGGCGACATGACATCAAATTTGTCTGCATTGATCAACATAATGGCTTTGGCTTCATCCACACGTCCCAGGTCTATCAACTGAATGGCTCGTTCATTGTCAAGGGTGGACTGCTGCACTGCGGCTTCCACCATCACATCCTCCACCACCGCAGCCTTCACCGCTGCGGCCGAACTGCTGTAAGCAATGCGCACATTCTGCTGCTGGTTCTCATACCGTCTGGCGCTCAGGTCATTATATTTGACATCGACCTGTGCAAGATCCAGCTTCTGATCGGCGGCACCCTTGGCCGGCAGCACTTCCAGCAGCACATATTTTTCCTGATCGGCATACAACTGGTTTAACCTCACCGTCACCGTATTGCCGTCAATCTGCCCTTCACGCCCAAGCAGGCGCACCGGTTTCACACCGTGCGCAATATGAATCGTCACCTCCACATCCTGCGCCACCACCGACATCACATCCTGAAACTCCTTGGCAAACACCCCTTCCAACTGGGCCACATGCTGCACAAAGAAATGATTGCCGTCGCTGTAACCCGCAATCGCCGTCATCAGGTCTTCGTTATACCCATCCCCAATACCGACGGTGGTAATGGTAATGCCTTTGGCCGCAGCAATGCGCGCCAGCTCGGAAAGCTCGCGGATCGAGGTCGGCCCGACATTGGCCTGCCCGTCTGAAAGCAGAATCACACGGTTGATTCTCTCTTTATCCAGAAACCGGCTGGTCTCATCAACGCCCTTGCTCAAGCCGGCAAACAACGCGGTCATGCCCCGGGGCGTGATTTTTTCGTTGATCAGTGCAATCAACTGCCTCTTATCCTGCACCCGGGTCGCAGGCACCACCACTTCAACCGAACTGTCATAGGCCACAATGGACAGAATATCGTCGCTTTGCAGCATATTCACTGCCATGATCGCTGCATCACGCGCTCTGGCGATTCTGTCGCCGGACATTGATGACGAACGGTCAATCACCA
Source organism: Saezia sanguinis (assembly GCF_963921665.1). Lineage (NCBI taxonomy): Bacteria > Pseudomonadati > Pseudomonadota > Betaproteobacteria > Burkholderiales > Saeziaceae > Saezia > Saezia sanguinis. The sequence goes on along the minus strand of NZ_CAWUGC010000004.1, from coordinate 4,103 downwards.
GCGCCAGATTGATCGGGCTGCGCTTGCCCGCTTCCAGCGGCAGGCCCTGCAGCGATACTTTCAGATAATTGGCGTCCTGAGTGTTTTCCAGCACAATGGGCGAGGCCAATTCGGCCCTGATCGTTACCCGGGGTGCCGCGTGCGCCATTACCCCTGTTAAAAGCGATACCCAAAATACGGCAAAAAGTGTCAGTAAACGTTTCGATCTCATGGCGATACTCCCATTGAATTGTATAACGCCATTGTGGAATTTTTACAGGATCCAGTTGTCAGTTCTGTGTATACAAATGCAAAAAGTTTGTAAAAACTGGCAGGCAGCGCTTCATAATCAATTAAAGCAAAAAACGGCTGGTATTGCTACCAGCCGTTTCATGACATCACTTCACACAAAAAAGTGTTACTTCGCCAGCCCCTGCCAGGTTGCTACCACGGTATCGGGGTTCAGCGAAATTGACGAAATACCCTGATCCATCAGCCATTTGGCAAAATCAGGATGGTCGCTGGGCCCTTGGCCGCAAATACCAATGTATTTGTTCTGCGCACGGCAGGTGGCAATCACTTTTTCCAGCAATGCCTTGATGGCCGGGTCGCGCTCGTCAAAATCAGCCGCCAGCAGTTCCATACCGGAATCGCGGTCCAGCCCCAGGGTCAACTGGGTCAAGTCGTTGGAGCCGATGGAGAAGCCGTCAAAGTACTCCAGGAACTGGTCGGCCAGAATCGCGTTGCTCGGAATCTCGCACATCATGATCAGTTTCAGATCATTCTCGCCACGCTTGAGCCCGTGCTCTGCCAGCAGTTCGGTCACTTTCTTGGCCTGGCCCAGTGTACGCACAAACGGCACCATCACCTGCACATTGCTCAGCCCCATGTCTTCGCGCACGCGTTTGAGCGCCACACATTCCATGGCAAAAGCTTCGCGGAATTCTTTACTGATGTAGCGCGCTGCACCACGGAAGCCCAGCATCGGGTTCTCTTCGTCCGGTTCATAGCGTGAGCCGCCAATCAGTTTGCGGTATTCGTTGGACTTGAAGTCCGACAGGCGCACAATCACGGGCTTGGGATAAAACGCCGCGGCAATGGTGGCCACGCCTTCGGCAATTTTGTCCACATAAAAGGCACGGGGTGATGAATGCCCGCGCGCCACCGATTCCACTGCTTTTTTCAGATCGGCATCCACATTCGGGTAGTCCAGAATCGCCTGCGGATGCACACCGATGTTGTTGTTGATGATGAATTCCAAGCGCGCCAGGCCGACACCACCATTGGGAATCTGGGCAAAGTCAAACGCCAGTTGCGGGTTGCCCACGTTCATCATGATCTTGGTCTTGATGTTGGGCATTTCGCCACGCTGCACTTCGGTCACTTCCGTTTCCAGCAAACCGTCATAGATATGGCCGGTATCGCCTTCGGCACAACTGACTGTCACCAGCGCGCCTTCAGTCAATGTTTCGGTCGCATCGCCGCACCCGACCACTGCCGGAATTCCCAGCTCGCGCGCAATAATGGCCGCGTGGCAGGTACGCCCACCGCGGTTGGTCACAATCGCCGCTGCGCGCTTCATCACCGGCTCCCAGTTCGGGTCGGTCATGTCGGTCACCAGCACATCCCCGGCCTTGACCTGGTCAATTTCTGCCACCGAGTGCACAATGCGCACCGGCCCGGCGCCAATCTTCTGCCCAATGGCGCGCCCTTCGGCCAGCACTTTGGAGCTGCCCTTCAGGGTAAAACGCTGCTCCACCTTGCCGGCGGCCTGACTCTTCACCGTTTCAGGGCGGGCCTGCAGAATGTAGATTTTGCCATCAGTGCCATCCTTGCCCCATTCAATATCCATCGGGCGGCCATAATGTTCTTCAATCACCAGCGCATATTTGGCCAGTTCATGCACGTCCTCATCGGTCAGCGCATAACGGTTGCGCAATTCCACCGGCAAATCTTCGGTATGCACCAGCTTGCCGCTCTTGGCACGCTCTTCCGGCGAGGAAAACACCATGCGAATCAGCTTGGAGCCCAGGTTGCGGCGAATCAGCGCATTCTTGCCAGCCTTCAACATCGGCTTGTGCACGTAGAATTCGTCCGGGTTCACTGCGCCCTGCACCACGGTTTCGCCCAGGCCATAGCTGGCGGTGATAAACACCACCTGGTCAAAACCGGATTCGGTATCAATGGTGAACATCACACCCGAAGCGCCCTGGTCAGAGCGCACCATACGCTGAATACCGGCGGACAGGGCCACGGTGGAATGCTCAAAGTCTTTGTGCACGCGGTAGGAAATGGCGCGGTCGTTGTACAGCGAGGCAAATACCTCACGCATTTTCTGCAAAACTTCTTCAATGCCGATCACGTTCAGGAAGGTTTCCTGCTGGCCGGCAAAAGAGGCATCGGGCAAATCCTCTGCCGTGGCAGAAGAACGCACCGCAAACGAAGCCTTGTCATTGCCTTCACTGAGCTTGGCAAAAGCCTCGCGCACGGCTTTTTCCAGGTCTGCCGGGAACGGCTGTTGTTCCACCATTTCACGGATTTTGGCACCTGCGGCAGCCAGTTCGCGCACATTTTCAACGTCCAGCTTACTCAAAATATCGTTGATGCGCTGATCCAGCCCTTCATACTTGAGAAACTCGCGAAACGCGTGGGCAGTGGTCGCAAAACCAGTCGGCACCCGTACACCATCGGGCAACTGGCTGATCATCTCCCCTAGGGAAGCATTTTTACCACCGACAACATCCACATCTGACATGCGCAGTTTCTCGAACGGAATGACCAGTTCGGTGGTTTCAAAACGTGTTGAAGACATAGAAAACTCCAAAGTGATGTAAAAAAACCGACAGGCATGACCGGAACGCACACAGTGCGTTGTTTATTCTGTAGTGGCCTGATGAGAGTTCCGGACATGAGTAATGAGGAATCTGCTCCATACACATACACAAAGGCATGTGCCTAGGGGATAATATCGAAATTGCCGCTATTTTAATATTTTCTGACTGATAAGGTTTTAAGCATGTCTGTTCGTACGGCTTTTTTCATTTCTGATGGTACTGGTATTACGGTTGAAGCCTTTGGTGCTGCCATGCTCAAGCAATTTGCAATTCCCATCCGGCAGGTCAGGATACCATTTGTTGACTCGGTCGATAAGGTTTACCAGATCATCAAACAAATCAACCAGACCATGGAGACCGATGGCATCAAACCCATTGTTTTTTCGACCATGGCCACCCCCGAAGTCGCCAAAGTGCTGCACGACAATGTCAAAGCACTGCATTTTGACATGCTCAAGATGATTGTCGACCCGCTGGAAAAAGAGCTCGGCATGGAAAGCAACCACTATGTCGGCCGTTTTTCAGACACCGCGCAAAGCAAATCGTACCAACAGCGCATTGAGGCCATTAACTACTCTTTGGAGCATGACGACGGCCAGAGCAGCCGCAACCTGGAAATTGCCGATGTCATCCTGGTTGGCGTGAGCCGCAGCGGCAAAACGCCAACATCCATCTATCTGGCCATGCAGTACGGCATCAAGGCCGCCAACTATCCGCTGATTCCCGAAGACTTTGAACGGCACACACTGCCCCCGGCACTCAAGGAATTCCGCAGCAAGCTGTTCGGCCTGTCGATCGACCCGATACGCCTGTCAGAAATCCGCAATGAACGCCGCCCCGGCTCGCGTTATGCCGATCTGCTCAACTGCCGCGAGGAAGTCGCCGCCGCTGAAGCCATGATGCGCCGCGAAGGCATCCGCTGGCTGTCAACCACGACCAAATCCATTGAAGAAATTGCCACCACCATTTTGCAGGAGCTTAAACCCGACCGACTCGGTACCGAAAGCGCCTGAAAATGCTGAGGGCTAAGCTACCCTTTCAATTTTCAGCATAATCAACACAAACAACGCAACAAAAAGCCCGGCAGTGCCGGGCTTTTCTATTCAAGTGGCCAAGGGCCATTTTTAAAAGCTCAGAAGTTCAGCCTCCAAAGGACCTTGAGCGCATTGTCCCGGCTCCTGTTGCCGAACTCTCCCTCATACCCCACGCTCAGGTGCATGTTGTCTTGCAGCTCAAAGGTGGCCCCTGCCGCTATGATGGCACTGTCACGGTTCATTTCCACGCCCCGGA
>NZ_CAWUGC010000003.1:0-143592 GCF_963921665.1 Saezia sanguinis | reverse complement strand
TGCCGCCGTTGTAGCTGGCCTGGTTTTTGCCGCTCAGCCCGTCTACCCAGATGTTGCGTTCGGTGTCGATGTCCAGCCAGCTGTAGCCAACTCCGCCTTTGAGGTCTATGGCCCCAATGGTGGTGCGGCCGTAGCCGATGACGTGGAACGCGTCTATTTCGGCGTCTGAGGCTCTGGTGCCACGGATGTCCAGCCGCGTTTGTTCATAGCCACCGGCTACACCGATGGTGGTGGTGCCGTTGCTGTAGAGGTCGCTGCCGATGAGGAAGCCACCGCCGTTGTTGCTCAGGCGTTCTGCATTGCCATCAGCTTTAAGGTGGCCTTCATGGCCCCACACGCTGACCCACAGGTTTTTGTGGGGGTCCTGTTCTTTGGTGTTCAGGCTCCCCAGGTGCTGGTTGACTGCTGCGCGTGCGTACCGGCTGTTGGTGAACAGGGCACTCTTGGCACTCGCGTGGATTTCTCCACTGAGGTTGTCATAGGACGCACGGGCCTCCTCTGCGCTCATGCTGACGATGCTGTCGTAGACCGGGTGCCCGGGATTCAGGCCTTGTATGCCCCAGCCGGTGTTGATTTCGTTGTAGGTACCGCCGATGTCACCAAACCCAGTTTCGTTACGGGTGAAGTACAGGTACGCATGGGTAGGGTCGTACTCAAGCCCGGGCGTGAGGAACGCCAGGTTGGTGGTGATGCTGTCAAAGTGCCCAGTAACGCCTGTGTCGGCTGTCAGGAGGTCGTATTTGGTGCCTTCCTGCCAGCCGTTGGAGGCGGCTACAACGTGCACGGTTCCGCCGTTAAGGGTGATGGCACCGCTGCCGCCGTTGGCGGTGCTGGCGTGTATCATGTCCGTGGTGCGGTCCGGGTTGCTTTGGGCCCAGTACAGGGAACCGGGGTTGAAGGTGATGCTGTCTACGGTCAGGGTGTCCAGCGTCGCGCCCTGTGAGGTGCCGGGCGATACGGTGCCGCCGCTGCCCACGGTGACGTCACCGGCAATGATGCCGTTGCCGCTCAGGCTGCCGCTGCCGCTGATGGTCACCGGGCTGTTGACCCGCCCGAGTACTTCCAGGTAGCCGCCTGTGACGCCGGTGTTGCTGGCGGTGTAGTCACCGTTGATCAGGAAGAGGCCGCCGCTCACATAACCGTTGTCTATGCTCTGGCTGCCGTTGATCAACAGGGTGCCGCCTTCTACCGAGATGTCTCCGGTGAAGTTGGGCTGGTCTGCCAGCGTGGTGGTACCGGCAACCTGGCGGATCAGGCTGTAGCCACTGCCGCTCACGAGTGGCGTATCAAAGGTGTAGTTGCCGCTGGTATCGGTGTGGTTGAAGACGATGGTGCCGTTGCCCGCGCCAAACTGGATGTCCAGAATGTCCAGGATACCGGTGCCTTGGGCAGCCTGGCCTACCGGTGCGCCGATGTTGATGGTGCCGTTGCTGCCGGCTTCATCTGCCAGGTACAGCGTGCCCAAGCCGCCTGCATAAGCGGTTTCATAGTAATAGGATTGATAAGTGACCGGATCGTAACCGTAGTCATACTGTATCTGCCCGATGGAAAGTGTGCCGCCATTGGCCACGGTCAATTGCCCGGCGCCTGACTGGCCGACATACAGTTCACCAATTTCGCCCATCGAACCGCCGCCACTGAATGTGGTAGACCCTGCCACCTTCCAGATAGAACCGGCGCCGTCAATGGTGGCAACACCGGTGCCGCCGTTCACGCCCAGGCGTATAACTTCACCAGGTTCTGCTGTTCTCCATGCCGGCGTTGCCGTCAGCAATTGCGCACCCTGGGTGACATTCACCTCGCCATAACTGCCAGCGCCCTGGCCCACGGTAAACCCTGCGCCCAGTGCAGTACGGCTCTGATCGCCCGCCGCAGAGGTGCCGGATACGTTCAGAAAACCCTGCCCGCCATCATCGCCAATGATCAAGGGTACATCATAGTTGCCGCTACCCGAAACGCCCATGCTGAGCTTGCCGCCATTCAGAATGTTGATGGTCCCTTTGCTGCCTGCACCGCTCCCCAGTAAAAAGGGAGCGTTATTGTACATGGACCCAACACCGCTGCCATCAATATTGATCGTGCCTTCACCGCCATCCTGGCCCACAATCATCTGGCCATTAATGGCCACAGGAGCGCCATCATAGGTCTGGCTTTGCACGGTTTTACCCGTACCCAGCACATTCACCACACCGACCGAACCGCTCCCAATCCCCACATGAAAATCTTCCGCCGTGATCGTGGATGAATCAGAGTAGCTGCCGGTAGAAATATTATGTATGTTCAGTTCACCACTACCGCCATCCGTCCCGACGCTCAGCGTGGATGTGTAAAAATGATGTGAATATATGCTGGCAGGGTCGCGGTATATATCCAGGCTGCCTTGCTGGCCGGCACCGTTCCCGATGTAAAGACTCCCGCTGCCGCTGCCTACTCCTCCCACAGGAAAGTAGTTATTGACATCATTCATGATGAGTTCAGGGCGTTGATAGGTCGTTCCGTTTGTATTCAGAATGACACGCTCTGCCCCGTTGGGCCCATTCTCCGAAGATGTCCATTGCCAGTTGGATGCATCCTGCACATTGTTGCTGATGCCACCCACCCATGAGTAGGTATCGGCATTGGCAGCCAGGCTTGGCAATGCCAATACCATCAGTGCCCATAATTCACGATGCCGGAAGCGTTTGCCTCCAGCCAAAGCTTTTGATTTTTTCATGATCAATGCCCATTCAAATGCAATACGTATGTTGTCAGATTGCCAGCATTTATCATTATGTAAATTGCGCTGCTGGCTCAGCTTGCAATTTGGCTACATTATCTCGCAAAACAAGCTTCTGAAACACAGTGGTTCAGACAAAATAGCCCATTTCGTGAACTAGTTGGTTAGATAAGTATGAACATGTTCACACTTTGCTGCAAAACAACACCATTTTCCTTCACGGTTTCCTAAACCTGGCGCCCAAACGCCCTTCACATCACCCTGGTAGCAGGTATTCCTAGGTATTCCTGCATGACCAGGGTGCTTGTCTCTAAGCTCAGAAGTTCAGCCGCCACAGGACTTTGAGTGCATTGTCCCGGCTCCTGTTGCCGAACTCTCCCTCATACCCCACGCTCAGGTGCATGTTGTCTTGCAGCTCAAAGGTGGCCCCTGCCGCTATGATGGCACTGTCACGGTTCATTTCCACGCCCCGGATGTTGTAGCTGTACCCGCCTATGAAGTTGAGGTCGCTGTCTGCGGTGTCGCTGCCAAAGTTGTGTTGCCACCCGGCATCAGCATACAGGTTGATTTTGTCGTGGATGGTCAACTGCCCTCTCACGCCTACTGTGCTGCTCAGCCGGTCGTCTTTGCTGCTGCTGCCGTGCAGGATGCTGCTGCCTCCGCTTTCTGTGAACCCATCGGTCTTCAAGTGCTGGTACGCCAGGCCCGCATACGGGGTAACGCTCGCACTGTCGCTGAGTTCAAAGGTGTGGCTGCCTTCGGCAAAGATCTGGACCATGCCGCCGTTGTAGCTCGCCTGGTTTTTGCCGCTCAGCCCGTCTACCCAGATGTTGCGTTCGGTGTCGATGTCCAGCCAGCTGTAGCCGACGCCGCCTTTGAGGTCTATGGCCCCAATGGTGGTGCGTCCGTAGCCGATGACGTGGAACGCGTCTATTTCGGCGTCCGATGCTCTGGTGCCCCGGATGTCCAGCCGCGTTTGTTCATAGCCACCGGCCACACCGATGGTGGTGGTGCCGTTGCTGTAGAGGTCGCTGCCGATGAGGAATCCACCGCCGTTGTTGCTCAGGCGTTCTGCATTGCCGTCGGCCTTGAGGTGGCCTTCATGGCCCCACACGCTGACCCACAGGTTTTTGTGGGGGTCCTGTTCTTTGGTGTTCAGGCTCCCCAGGTGCTGGTTGACTGCTGCGCGGGCGTACCGGCTGTTGGTGAACAGGGCACTCTTGGCGCTGGCGTGGATTTCTCCGCTGAGGTTGTCATAGGACGCACGTGCCTCCTCTGCGCTCATGCTGACGATGCTGTCATAGACCGGGTGCCCGGGATTCAGGCCCTGTATGCCCCAGCCGGTGTTGATTTCGTTGTAGGTACCGCCGATTTCACCAAACCCAGTTTCGTTACGGGTGAAGTACAGGTACGCATGGGTAGGGTCGTACTCAAGCCCGGGCGTGAGGAACGCCAGGTTGGTGGTGATGCTGTCAAAGTGCCCGGTAACGCCTGCGTCTGCTGTCAGGAGGTCGTACTGCGTATTTTCCTGCCAGCCGTTGGAGGCAGCTACAACGTGCACGGTTCCGCCGTTAAGGGTGATGGCGCCGCTGCCGCCGTTGGCGGTGCTGGCGTGTATCATGTCCGTGGTGCGGTCCGGGTTGCTTTGGGCCCAGTACAGGGAACCGGGGTTGAAGGTGATGCTGTCTACAGTCAGGGTGTCCAGCGTCGCGCCCTGTGAGGTGCCGGGCGATACGGTGCCACCGCTGCCCACAGTGACGTCACCGGCAATGATGCCGTTGCCGCTCAGGGTGCCGCTGCCGCTGATGGTCACCGGGCTGTTGACCTGGCCGAGTACTTCCAGGTAGCCGCCTGTGACGCCGGTGTTGCTGGCGGTGTAGTCGCCGTTGATCAGGAAGAGGCCGCCGCTCACATAACCGTTGTCTATGCTCTGGCTGCCGTTGATCAACAGGGTGCCGCCTTCTACCGAGATGTCTCCGGTGAAGCCGGGCTGGTCTGCCAGCGTGGTGGTACCGGCAACCTGGCGGATCAGACTATAGCCGCTGCCGCTCACGAGCGGTGTATCAAAGGTGTAGCTGCCGCTGGTGTCGGTGTGGTTGAAGACGATGGTGCCGTTGCCCGCGCCAAACTGGATGTCCAGGATGTCCAGGATACCAGTGCCTTGGGCAGCCTGGCCTACCGGTGCACCGATGTTGATGGTGCCGCTGCTGCCGGCTTCATCTGCCAGGTACAGCGTGCCTGAGCCACCTGCAAAGTTGGTTTCATAATAGTAGGATTGATTCTTGACCGGGTCATAGTCGTTGCCATATTCCAGTTGGCCGATGGTAAGCTTACCGCCATTGCCCACGGTCAATTCGCCGCTGCCCGATACACCGACATGAAGCTCGCCCACCTGGCCCAGCGACCCTCCGGTGAAATAGGAATAACCTGCAACCTCCCAAATGGAGTTGCTGCCGTCAATGGTCACTTTGCCGGTACCGCCATTCACGCCCAACTGGATGGAAGCCGGGTCGTCATAAGCCGTCGTTGTCAGCAACTTGCCGCCTTGTGTGATGCTGACTTCTCCCAGCCCGCCGTTTTGCCCAACAGCCAAGCTGTTGCCGATAACCGCACGGCTGGCAACCCCGTCTGCAGACGTCCCGGATATATTCAAATACCCGGTGCCGCCGTCATCTCCCACAATAGGCCTGTAACTGGAAGGAACCCCCATGACCCCGGCGGTCAGCTTGCCGCCACCCAGAATGTTCATGGTGCCCTCACCGCCACTGCCCGAACCCAAAATAATATTTGTGCTGCTGTTTGCGGTGAAACCGGCCCCGTCGATCGTCAGGGTGCCCTTACCCCCATCAGTACCAATAGAGGCCGAGCCACTTTCCAAGGACAGGGTCGACATGCCCATGTTCTGGCTTTCAATGCTTTTACCCTGGCCCAGCAGGTTGACAACACCTTCGGAACCCGCGCCAGAACCAATGTTCAAACCGCCACTCACCTGAAAAATAGTGGGCTGGTAAGGAATTGAATCATTATGGTGAAGGTCTAACTGGCCTGAGCCGCCCTCAACCCCCACATTCAAAAATGAAAGATACGCATAATGACCACTGGTAAGGCTGTAATCCAGCCGGGTCGCCGTTAGAGCGCCCTGCTGTCCGCTGCCTGTGCCGATAGACAAAGACCTGGGTGTGTACGCGCCGCCTGGAGTCACAACAATGCCATTGCCATCTGCAATGGTGTAGTAGGCAGTCGTCCCATTGGTGTTGAGCACCATCTGGTCGTGACCATTGGGATCTGTATCCGTAGAGGTCAGTTGCCAGTTGTTTGCATCATTGAAATTGTTGTCCAGAATACCGGTCCACGTGTAGGTGTCGGCATGTGCCTGTAATGCAGGCAAAGCCAACAGCAAAAGCGTGTATAACTGGCGTTTGGGAAAACGATTCAAAGAGGTGCGCGTATTTTTCATAAGAGCCCAATAAAAGCAGAGTTATGGAACTGCCATGACCAGAAACAGTCATGATTTTTCATCATATCTATATGATATTTTTGAATTTTTTTTAGTTCGCAAGTAGGGGTATAAAACGTAATCGAACGTGAAATAGTTCCTATTTCACTGTCGATTGGAAACCACATTGAAAACAATATGTGTCGTTTTAATCACTAAGCGACGTTTTTTGATTTGATGTATTGAATCATTTGCCCATTAAACACCCATGATGTGGATTCATCTGAACGGCATGCAGCCGTTGAAATCATGTGATTTTCCAGCTCGCTACCACCCGTTTTTATAATTTCATATATTTTTCATGTATTTTATCTTTACTTATTGATTTAGCTGAAATAAGAGTGCAATAAAGCAACGACTTATCACAACGGCATAATCCTGCAAAATAACATGAGGGCAAACAACCCGGTATCAACCGGTTGCGCTCATCACCCCGGTTCACTATCCTATATGGAGGTGTTCGGCCTTATGGCATCAGCAGTACAGGCAGCAGTGCCGGCTTGAATTCCACTTTCCACCCCTAACGGTTTTTAAAACCGCGTTATGATTCAACCTGGGTTCTGATGTATCACCCAAGCAACATCGGTTCAATTTTGTGCGAGCAGGAGAGGAAGCCATGCAAACAGTCCACCCGCAACAGCGCCCGGCAGGCGCGCCTGTTTATATAGAAACCAATGGTTATTTGCTGCGCAGCCTGACCGCCGCAGACGCCACCCCGCGTTTTCTGCAATGGATCAACAGCCCTGAGCTGCTCAACGGCCTGAACCTGCCGCCATTGAACTTCACCCAGCAGACGCTGGCCCAGTTCATCAGCAGCTTTAATAACCTCAATAACTACCTGATCGGCATTTTCGACATAAAACAAAAACTGCTGATCGGCTTTTACACCATGGATGTCAGCCTGGTGCATAAAGTAGCCAACATCACGACCGGCATTGGCGAACACGCCTACGAAGGCAAAAAAGTCATGTGGGCTACACTGGACGCGCTGCTGGATTACTTCTTTGCTTTCCGCGATGTATACAAAGTGGTGGCCCGGGTGCTTGCCACCAACCGGCGCATGCTGTTCAACTTCATCGGCAACCCGCGCATGGTTCTGGAGGCACGCCTGTATAAAGAATGCATTGGCTTGAATGGCAAACGTGTGGACGTGCTGGTATTTTCGGGGTTTGAGGACCGGCAAGAAATGCTCAAGGCGGGCAAATCGCTGGAATAACCACCGCAGTGCCGTACCTGTAGCCCCTTTTTCCAAAAGAGTCATTACTTACATACAGATACAGCACCGCACCTTCTGCCCCCTAAAAAAACTGCCGGTACCGTTGAATACATGGCCCGTGTTTGATTTCGAGGAATTCTGTCATGAATACATTTGCCCACACCGCCCTCCCGGCAGGCGCACCTGTTTATATAGAAACCAATGGATTCCTGCTGCGCAGCCTGACCGCCGCAGACGCCACCCCGCGCTTTCTGCAATGGCTCAACAGCCCTGAACTGCTCAACGGCATGAACCTGCCGCCACTGAACTTCACCCAGCAATCGCTGGCCCAGTTCATCAGCAGCTTTGACAACCGAAACGGTTACCTGATCGGCATTTTTGACATGAAACAAAAACTGCTGATCGGCTTTTACACCATAGATGTCAACCTGATGCATAAGGTCGCCAACATCACTGCGGGCATGGGCGAACACGCCTATCCGGGTAGAAGTGTGCTGTGGGCAACCAATGACGCGCTGCTTGACCACTTTTTTACCTTTCGTGATATCGAAAAATTCTCTGCCCGTGTATTGGCAAGCAACCGGCGCATGCTGTTCACTTTTATCGGCTCACCCCGTTTTTCCCTGGAAGCCCGGCTCTATAAAGATTGTGTCGGACTGAACGGGCAAAGAGTGGATGTGCTGGTGTTTTCCGCTTTCCGGGATCTCAACGATATGCGCAAAGCGGGAAAAACCCTGCAATAGATTGGGGAGCGTATTTTGATCAAAAATGCGCTCTCAAGGCATGCCTCACATGGGCGCTGTTTTTCAATAAAATCGGGTTCATTATTTCATATACCCGCCCTGCCATGACAGGCAAGCTGCGTGTTCCAAAAAAGGCCTCTCATGAATGCGACAACACAGATGAAACAGCATGGCGCCGGGGCGCCTGTTCACATTGAAACCAATGGTTTTATACTGCGCAGCCTGACGGCTGCAGATGCCACACCCCGGTTTTTGCAGTGGATCAACAGCTCCGAATTCCTATCCGGCCTGAACCTGCGCGCACTGAATTTCACACACGAAAAACTGGTGCGCTACATTGAAAGCTTTGATAACCGCAACGGCTATCTTGTCGGTATTTTTGCCCCTCAAACCGGGCTACTGCTGGGACTTTACACGCTGGATGTCAATCTGATGCATAAAGTCGGCAACATCACCACAGGCGTTGGCGAACACGCCTACGAGGGCAAGGGCGTGTTATGGGCCACCATTGACGCGCTGCTGGACCATTTTTTTGCCTATCGGGATATTGACAAAATTACAGCCCGCGTTTTATCCAGTAACCGGCGCATGCTGTTCAACTTCATCGGAACGCCGCGCTTTGTCTTTGAAGCCCGCCTGTTTCAGGAATGCATCAGCATCGAAGGTAAACGTGTTGACACGCTGCTGTTTTGCACCTTCAAAGACCAGACACTGCTGGCCAAAGCCGGGCGTTCATTGAAATGACCACACCCCGGCACCCCGCCCAAAAAGCCGGCGGTTTTGACACCCTGGCACAGGCTCTGGACTATGCGGCGCAGGGCCAGAATGGGCTGCGCTTTTTCAGCACCAGCGGGGCTGTGACCAGTGAGTACACTTATGCGCAGTTGCGCCAGCACGCGCTGCAGATGGCCACTGTGCTGGCACAAAAAAAGCTGCCACGCGGCAGCCGGATTGCGCTGCTGGCAGAAACACGCCTGGAATTCATTGCACTGTTTTTTGCCTGCCAGTACCTGGGTCTGCTGCCCTGCCCGCTGCCTTTTACCTTGTTTGCCGCCGGGCGTGATGCCTATACCCAAAAACTGGTGCTGTTGCTGCAAGCCGCACAGGCCAGCCTGCTGGTCACACCGGCCAGTATTGAACCGGTGGCGCAGGCTGCTGGCGAACAGTTGCAGATCACCGTTGTCTCGTATGAAGCGCTGGCACAACAGGCCGCTGCATCACCCGCGCTGAATAAAGATACGCCGTTGCAGGCCGATGATGCCGCTTACATCCAGTTTTCCTCCGGCTCCACATCCAACCCGACCGGTGTGCTGATCACGCAGCGGGCAGTGGCTGCCAATATTGCCGCCATACTGCGCGAGGGGATGCAGATCACGCCTGAAGACCGCGCTTTTTCCTGGTTGCCGTATTATCACGACATGGGACTGGTTGGCTTTGTATTGGCACCAATCAGCGGGCAGGTTCCCATTGACTATTTGCCACCGGCCAGCTTTGCACGCCGGCCGGCCCTGTGGCTGGATCTGCTGTCGGCGCTGCACAGCACCATCACCTACGCGCCGGGGTTTGCTTATGCGCTGGCAGCCAAAAGGCTGGACCCGGACAGCCGGCTTGACCTGTCGGCACTGCGCATTGCCGGCATTGGCGGCGATATGATCCATGCGGCCACACTCAAAACCTTTGCGCAGCAAATGGCCCGCTATGGTTTTCGCCTGAATGCATTTGCACCCAGCTATGGGCTGGCAGAAGCCACACTGGCCGTAACCATGACACGGCCGGACCAGCCACCGCTGATCAAACACTTCACACACACCGGGCATCAGCAGGAGCTGGTCAGTTGCGGCCCGCCCCTGCCGGGCTATGAGATCAGGATCGTGCCGATGCCCTGCGATGGTATATCGCCTGCCCAGCCGTCCAGCCCGGCAGACCCGGTTGGCGAAATCTGGGTCAAAGGCCCCAGCATTGCCGCGCCCAATCTGACAGCCAACCAACGGCAGGCTGCCATGGATAAAGACGGTTTCATCGCCACAGGCGACCTGGGCTTTGTATATGAAAACCAGTTGTTTGTCACCGGGCGCAGCAAAGACCTGATCATCATCCGTGGCCGCAATATCTGGGCGCAGGATGTGGAATGGACGGTTGCCGCCTGCGACCACGCCATCCGGCCACAGCATGTATGCGCCATCGGTGTGCCTGATGGGAATAGTAACGGTGATGGCAATGGCAATAACGATGGCGAAAGCGAAGGCGAGCGTCTGGTCATTCTGGTACAAAACCACCTGAGCGACCCGCAGCAGCGCGCGCAACTGCAACAACGCCTGCTGCAGGCCGTCAGTGCCGCTTACGGTGTTGCCGCCACTGTGCTGTGGGTTGAGCCACATCAATTAACCCTGACCTCATCGGGCAAATTAGCCCGCCAGGCGATCAGGGCGCGTTTTTTATCAGGTACATTGTCTATAATCAACTAGCCCCGAACCTTTACAAAGGAGAATTGCATGGACTATTTACAAAAAGCCAAAGAGATTATTTCCGGTTGCCTGCTCATTCCGGTAGAAAAAATACCCAACAGCGGCACACTCAACGATATACAACCACTGGACAGCCTCAGCTTTGAAAACATGGTGACTGAAATGGAAAAAACCGTCGGTCATGAAATAGACGCCATGGATTTGCTGGAGATACGTTCTGTCGAAAGCATGGCTGCCCTTTTAAAGAAAGAGATGACATGATTCAAACGGGTTTAGACCTATGTAACCATCTTCATGACCTGGCCCGTACACACAATGGCCAAAATGTCTGGGTTCGTTTCAGCGATGTGCCGATATTTTTGATACAGCGCTTTGAAGATGCCGATTACGTATTACGTCTGAACCACAAGAATTATCTGAAAAACATGGTCTGGTTCCGCCAGGCCATCGGCAGGTCGCGTTTCTCTGAAGACGGACAGGAATGGGAAGTCCGCCGCGACCTGACACAACCCTTTTTCGTCCGTTTCGACCGGCAGGCCACCTTTGCCCTGGCCTGCAAATATGCCCGCAAAGTGCTTCCTGAGCTGGTTCGCGCCAGCCAGGCGGGCCAGACCACGATGGACGACGATACCTTGCGGCGCATGGCCATCTCGGTGCTGATTGAAAACTTTTTTGGCATTACGCTGGAGCAGGCCAATGTAGACATTACCAACCTGGGGCACCTGATGGAATACAGCGCAGACATGGCGCTGGTTCCGCCCGGACAATCCAGCCAGGCTTCCAAAGAGCTGCAACACAAGCTCACCGAACTGCGCCAGCAAACGCTCAAAGACCTGGCACCGTTCCGCCAGGGAAAAATACCTTCGAGCCCGCTGCTGGATGCTTTGCTGCAAGCCGACCGCGACGGAAAAGTCGTGCTGGAACACGAACTCCTCACCCTGTTTTCCGCCGGCGCGGAAACCACCGCCGCCACGGTTGGCTGGCTGTGCTACCTGCTGGCACGTTATCCGCAAAAACAGGAAGAGCTATACCAGATATGCGCGCCGTATACCGATACCGCAGACTGGCAGAGCATCTCCAAGCTGGAGCTGATCGGCGCCTGGATTTCCGAAGCCCTGCGCCTGTTTCCGTCATCACCGATTCTGGACCGTCTGGCTATTCAGGACGACGTCATCGGGGGCGAGCCGATTAAAGCCGGGCAAAATATCATGATATCGCTGATTGGCGTGCAGCATGACGAGCGCCTGCATCCCTCTGCCTGGGAACTGCACCTGGGAGACGACAAGCGCCCGGCGCAAAACCGCAAGAACAGTGGCGTCAATACGGCGTTCAGCCTGGGCCCCCGGGTATGCGGAGGCAAAAATTTTGCACTGGTTGAGCTTGCAGGCTTTCTGCACACCTTGGTCACCCATGCCCGTTTTACCCTGACGTCCGAAACACCCCCCCGGTTTGCCTGGAAAGCGCTCATGCTGCGCGAAGGCGGGCAGCCCGTTCATGTCGCTATGCGTGAGGGCGTATCCCTGTGAGCGCTGTGAGCAACACCCAAACCTGGTTCATCACCGGCGCAGGCGGCGGTTTCGGGCTGGAGCTCACACGCCAGCTACTGGCACTCGGAAAACAGGTCGCAGCCACCACCCGTGCCAGCTTTGACGCGCTCAATTCCTTGCAGGCACAATACCCGCAGCAGTTATGGGTCAGCAAGCTCGATGTCACCGAGCTTGACAGCATTGCCCCGGTGATCAAAGCGGCGCACGAGCACTTTGGATCGATCGACGTCCTGGTCAGCAACGCAGGTTATGTTTTACTGGGCGCCCTCGAAGAACTTGAACCTGAGCAGATACACCGGCAGCTTCAGACCAACCTGTATGGCCCCATCTTCCTGATACGCGCCATACTGCCGTACATGCGCCAGCAAAAGCACGGACGCATTATTCAGCTTTCCAGCGAGGCCGGGCAGATTACATTTCCGGCGCTGAGCCTGTACCATGCCAGCAAATGGGGCATTGAAGGGTTCTGCGAATCCGTTGCGCGCGAAGTGGCGGCGTTTGATATTCACATCACCATTGTGCAACCAGGCCGCGCATCGACAGACATTGATGAGCATGCGCAAACCTCTGTCGGCCAGTTACCGGCCTATCAGCAGTCCACCGTGGGGCTTTACAGAAAACTGCTCACCATGGGGCGTTTTCCAAGCATTGGCGACCCGGTCAAAATAGCGGCCCGCATCATTGAAGCCGCACAGGCACCACAGCCGCCTTTGCGGCTGGCGCTGGGAGAAGACGCTTATAAAAACATCTCGCGGGCACTGCAGGAGCGTTTGCAACAACTGGAAGCCCAAAAAGACGTGGCCTGCTCCACCAGCCGTACCGATGGCATTGACCAACGCCCGCCCCAGACCACACCGCGGCCAAGCATCTGCCAGACACAAAAAAAATCAGGCTGAAAAAGACCGCTCTATACGGAAGACTTGGCTCCGGCCCCGGTACGCCGCACATTGAACGCGCTGGCAATCAACACGCCCTGCACCACGGCCAGTGCAATAAACAGCCCGGCATAGTTCTGGTGGTCCATCAGGCGGCCATAGATCATTGGCGCCAGCCCCTGCCCAATATCCAGCCCGGCATACACAATGCCAAACACCCGGCCACTGGCGCGCGCCGGCGTTGCACGTTTGACAATCAGGTCCCGTGAAGGCCCGGCAATCCCGGTGGCAAACCCCATCAGCATGAACATGACCGGCACCATCACCACCGGCAGCGGCAGGAAAGCCACCCCCAGCGCCACCGTGGCCGAGCAGCCAAAACCGACGCCGACAATCTTTTCGCAGCGAGACGGATCAGAAGCCAGAAAACCACCCCAGACCATGCCGGCCATTGAAGCGACCATGAAAAATGTGACGCAATACGCCGCCCACTGTTCCGACAGGCCAAACAGCCCGTGCACCGCCACGGCCGCGTAAGTCTGGATGGCGCTGCCACTGAGCGCATAAAAGAAGAAAAAGCCCATGCACATCCAGATGGCGGGCAGCTTTAAAAATGCAAACGTGGACTCCTGCGGCACCTGGCTGTCAGCACGGCTGGCAGCCCTGGTGCTGGCGGAAAGTTTCATCTCCGTCAGCGCAGCGCCCCCCAGCAAACGGCGCTGGGAAAACACCACCAGCAGCACCACAGCCACCAGCGCCGCCGCAGCGCCCATGGCAATCCGCCAGGACGAAGTGGCCGCCGCAATCGGCACCACAAACACCGGCGCCAGCGCCCAGCCCAGCGTACCGGTAATACCGTGCGCACTGTAGGCATGTGCCAGCCGCCGGGACTTCACCAGCCAGTTCAGCAGCGTGTAATCGGCCGGATGAAACACCCCGTTCCCCACGCCCAGCGCCACCGCCGACAACAGCAGCATCCAGTACGAGGTACTGAGCGCATACCCGCTGATGCCCAGCACAATCAGGGTCAGCCCGGTCAGCAAAATGGGGCGCGGGCCCTTGGTATCCACAATAAAACCGGAAGCCGTCTGGGTGATGAATGACGAAGCAAAAAACACCGTCAGCACAAACCCCAGCTGGGTATAGTTAACGCCGAAATCCACCGTCATGCGCGGCGACAGCAGCGGCAGTACCAGTTGCGCAAAGTGGCTCATGGCATGCGCAATGCCCACCACAGCCATCACACGAAAGTCATGGTTCTTGCGGTCAAAGCGGCTCCCATATTCCGGGGCTGCGGTTTGCATGGGTGTATTCAATGTCAGCTCTTATATCAAACAGTTCATCAAACATGCCTGTCCTGAACCCTGTTTTGCAAAATGCCCGAATGCATCTTGCCGGATTCGCGGCTACAACCCCATGATTATCTCAAAAACCGCTGCTCCAAGCTTTGCACATCTTTTGCACACCATTTAGATGGTGGTCATTGAAAAACACGGCAGTGCAGACGGTGTGCGTTACCACCATAAAAATGTTCTTCCGGATGAAGGTGCATCGGAAGCGGCCGTAGACACCATACTCACGTCACAAACCAGCATCAGCTCACAAGCACCATCACCCTGGTCGGTGCGCGACAGTGAACTGCTCCAGCGCCGTCCATTGTCCTGCTCAACACGAACCAGCCAGCCATGTAAACGCACGGTATCGTCCACACGAATACCTGCTATCGCCTTGGCCACTTCATAATTGGCAGGAATCAGATGCATGTTGGCAGCATGCCGGTTGATTTCGGTATAGCTGATCGGGGGATTTCCGGCTCTGGCGGTCCAAGATCCAAAGCGCCGGTTCTGGCCGAAAACAAGCTTGCTGGTTACATCTTCTCTGGCCATAGGCCCCCAGCCCACCAGAATATCCATCGGCGATACGTCGTGACTGTAATCCTTGCGCGATAAAACGCGGGCTTCTATGCTGTACCCGGCCAGAGGGATAATGGTTGCCTGCGAAAACTGAAACGGCCTCAGGCCGGCAGGCACATTTGTTTGCAAGGGATCAGCGCCTGAGCGTACCGAAGGCGGCAACACAGGGCAAATCATCCCCTCCCCCAAAGACTGGGGCATGCCCTTGCGGGCCTCAGAATGAAATACCGACGAATGCTCTTTCCAGACAAAAAAGAGTCCTACGAAAATAATCAGGACCACCAGTTTGGATAACGCACTCAATCCCGGCCCCCTGAATGGGGGACTTCACCCCTCATGAGGTGCAGGCACTTGTCAAGGAAACAATAAGGCATCAGCGGTTGATCTGGTGCGGAGGATCGTCATCCCCATGCGTGGGGTCGCTTTTAACTTCAATATCCACCACATCATCCATTGCGCGCTGGCTTGGGCGCGGCGGATTCTGGCCGGCACGGCCATAAAAGAAATCAAAGCCCTGCCGCGGCGTAAAACGAAATGCACTGAACGTTGGCCGGGGTTTTCCGGTAATCTTGTACCACAGCGAGCGCAGCAACCACAGCCCTGCGAGCACCAGGCAGATAAAGACCAGCAGCATGAAAAACATCAGCCCGATGAAAAACAGCGCAATGCGAAAAATAATCTGAATCAATGTATCCATAAAGTGGGTTGCGGCCAAAACTTTCATTCCTTGATGATCAAAAACCCAGCATACCCTGTTTGAGCGGGTGATGCCGGGTAAAGTTCATGATAACACGATGAACACGATATGGGAGCCGCTTACTCCTGCGCCTCGAGTTTGAACTGAAACTCACCGGGTGCCTGAATCGGGTCCACATCCACTTCAATCACCGACTTGGGCATGAACCGGCCTTCCAGCAGCAATTTGGAAAGCGGATTTTCAATGCGCTGCTGAATCGCGCGCTTGAGCGGGCGGGCCCCAAACAGCGGGTCAAAGCCCACTTTCGCCAGCTCTGCCAGCGCGTTGGGTTTGACATCCAGTTTGAGATCCATTTTTTCCAGCCGTGCTTCCAGATAACCCAGTTGAATCTTGGCAATGGCTTCGATGTTTTTCGCATCCAGGCTGTGGAATACCACGGTTTCGTCAATCCGGTTCAGAAACTCGGGCCGGAAGTGCTGCTTCAGTTCATCCCATACCGCGTCCTTGATCTCGGCATGATCGCGCCCGACCATGCTCTGAATCAGGTGCGAGCCCAGGTTGGAGGTCATCACCACCACAGTGTTTTTAAAGTCCACCGTGCGGCCCTGCCCATCGGTCAGGCGGCCATCGTCAAGCACCTGCAACAACACGTTGAACACGTCCGGGTGCGCTTTTTCCACTTCGTCCAGCAACACCACGCTATACGGTTTGCGCCGGATTGCTTCGGTCAGGTAACCGCCTTCGTCATAGCCCACGTAGCCGGGCGGCGCACCAATCAAGCGGCTCACAGAGTGCTTCTCCATGAACTCACTCATGTCAACGCGCACCAGATGCTCCTGCGAATCAAACAGGAACGCTGCCAGCGCCTTGCACAGCTCGGTTTTACCAACACCGGTTGGCCCCAGGAACAGGAACGAACCATAGGGCCGATTCGGGTCTGACAAGCCCGAGCGTGAACGGCGGATCGCATCGCTGACCGCCTGCACCGCTTCATCCTGCCCCACCACACGCTGGTGCAGGTATTCTTCCATGTGCAGCAGTTTCTGACGCTCGCCCTGCATCATCTTGGAAACCGGAATACCGGTAGAGCGTGACACCACCTCGGCAATTTCTTCGGCACCCACCTGCGTGCGCAACAGTTTGTTGCCGCCCTGCCCGCCTTTGCCGCTGGATTCCTTGGCCTGCGCCTCATTCAACTGCTTTTGCAGTTCGGGCAGTTTGCCGTATTGCAGCTCGGCCACCTTGTTGAAGTCGCCCTTGCGCTTGTAGTCTTCAATCTGCAGGTTGATCTGGTCAATCTCTTCCTTGATGTGCGCAGACCCTTGCGCTGCCGCCTTTTCCTGCTTCCAGATTTCTTCCAGGTCGGCGTATTCTCTGGAGAGTTTTTCAATTTCCTCTTCAATCAGGCCCAGGCGCTTTTGAGACGCCTCATCCTTCTCTTTTTTCACCGCTTCGCGCTCAATCTTGAGCTGGATGATACGCCGGTCCAGCCGGTCCATCACTTCGGGTTTGGAGTCAATTTCGATCTTGATCTTGGCCGCCGCCTCGTCAATCAGGTCAATCGCCTTATCGGGCAGAAAACGGTCGGTGATGTAGCGGTTGGAAAGCTCGGCCGCAGCGACAATCGCCGGGTCGGTAATCTGCACGCCATGGTGCACTTCATAGCGCTGTTGCAGCCCGCGCAAAATGGCAATGGTATCTTCCACCGAGGGCTCTTCCACCAGCACCTTCTGGAACCGGCGCTCCAGTGCGGCATCTTTTTCAATGTACTTGCGGTACTCGTCCAGCGTGGTGGCGCCTATGCAATGCAGCTCGCCGCGCGAAAGTGCGGGCTTGAGCATGTTGCCTGCGTCCATTGCACCTTCGGCCTTGCCGGCCCCCACCATGGTGTGGATTTCGTCAATGAACAAAATGATGCGCCCCTCTTCTGCAGACACTTCTTTGAGCACCTGTTTGAGCCGCTCTTCAAATTCACCACGGTATTTGGCCCCGGCCAGAAGGCCTGCCATATCCAGCGAGAGCACTTTTTTATCGCGCAGCGTATCGGGCACTTCGCCTGAAATAATGCGCTGGGCCAGCCCTTCCACAATGGCTGTTTTACCCACACCGGGCTCACCAATGAGCACCGGGTTGTTTTTGGAACGGCGCTGCAATACCTGAATGGTGCGGCGAATCTCTTCGTCACGCCCGATCACCGGATCGAGCTTGCCCAGGCGGGCGCGTTCAGTCAAATCCAGTGTGTATTTTTTCAGCGCTTCGCGCTGGCCTTCCGCATCCGGGTTATCTACGGTAGCGCCGCCACGCACAGCGGTAATGGCGTCTTCGAGCGCCTTGCGGCTCAGGCCAAACTGGCGCACCAGTTCACCGGTACTGTCCTTGCTGTCGGCCAAAGCCAGTAAAAACATTTCACTGGCCACATACTGGTCGCCACGTTTAATGGCTTCTTTTTCAGCGGCCTGCAATAAACGGACGGAATCGCGCCCGAACTGAACCTGTTCCTGCCCCTGCACCGTCGGCAAACGGTCTATAGCGGCATCCGCCGCTTTTTGCAAACCGGGTACATTGACGCCAGCGCGTGCCAGCAGCGATTTCGGGCCATCCTGCTGCTCCAGCATCGCTGCCAGAATATGCACCGGCTCAATATAGGCATGGTCGTGCCCCAGTGCCAACGACTGTGCCTGGCTTAACGCATCGGTAAAAATAGATGTAAATTTTTCTTGTGGCATATATGAATATCTCCTGTCTGATCCGTTAATTGAGGACCAGCGCCACAAAATTCAAGCGTTACCCGGCCTCAGGATGCCCTATTTTTTTATTCGTAATCGAAAACCGCAGGAAAGGCGGCATATTCTGACCGGATTCATCTACTTTTTTATGCCGGTCCAGCAACCCCAGAATGATATACCCGTCGCGCGACAATGCGCAACGCTGGCGGCGCAGCGAAAGCGGAAAGGAAGACTCCAGATCACTTGTCCCGTACTGCACCATGGTACCATTAATGCTGATATCGGTGAGATAAAACTGACCATCAAACCAGTCCAGCCGCACATGGGTACGCGACACCCGGTTATCAGGCACCACCAGATCACACTCCGATGAGCG
This sequence comes from Saezia sanguinis, assembly GCF_963921665.1. Classification (NCBI taxonomy): domain Bacteria; kingdom Pseudomonadati; phylum Pseudomonadota; class Betaproteobacteria; order Burkholderiales; family Saeziaceae; genus Saezia; species Saezia sanguinis. The sequence goes on along the minus strand of NZ_CAWUGC010000003.1, from coordinate 124,822 downwards.
GCCAATCGTGACCGGCATGGACTCATTGCCGAAAAAATAAGGCGTTTGCCCGAACTGCAACTCTATGGAAGACACAATGTCGCCACTGATAAAGTGTTTGACACTGGCGCCGGTATCATTGAACTGGGTAATATCCCCTGACTCACTGCTTTCTACCGAGAGGTTCAGGCCATAAATCAGCTCAGGCGAGCTTTTGCCACGCAGAAATACCCGCCCCAAACGCCGGCAGCCTTCGCGCGTGGAAAATGCCAGTTGCGTATAAACCGCCGCCGTCAGCAGCAGCTCTCCAGGCTTGGCCAGCGTCAGCAGCCTGGAAGCGACGTTGACAATATCGCCATAGGCGTCGTTGTCCACTTCAATCACCGCACCATAATCAATGCCCACACGCACGGCAACGCCGTGGTCTGGCGCAAGCACGCCCCCCATCGACAGCGCATCCGAAGCCATGAACACCGTGCCCAGTTGAAGGCAGGCCCGCACAGCGAATTCCGCTTCATCAAAAATCGCCATCACACCATCGCCGAGGAACTTTAAAACCTTCCCCCCATGCTGCTGCAAATGCGTTGCGATATCGCTGGTGATTCTGCGCACAAAGCCGGTTGCGTCTTTGTCGCCAATGGCTTCAAACAGCGTGGTACTGCTGCTCAAATCGACAAACACAACGGCTTTTTCAAATGTATCCTGCACTCATCTATCCTTTAAGGAACCAGCGGTTAACCTGATGGTTATACTTTTCTCAATTATAAAAGTAAACTCAATTCATTCTTGTAAAGAAACAATACTCACATACGAATATTCGCTTCTGTAAACCAACACATACAGATCAATATACCGCTTTCAACCTTAACATACGTGTGCGTCAACTACTTTTTCGAGGCTGTCTGAATGTTCTAAGCGTTCCATCTTTCAGCACCAGCCCCGTACAGACAGCCCGGACTATAGCAGATATGAAACTACCGCTATGCGCCAAGGGCTTGCCAATGATATCAAAATATACACCACAGCAGGCCTGTTGAACAACTTACAACCACATTATTTGATGCCGGAGTACAAAGTACCGGGAAAATTACGGAAAATAGGTTGCCCGCTTTCGACAAATTTATACAAAAATACTGTCCCGATTCAATGTTTACGCTTAGAATGTAAGAGTTCACTATCTTTGATGCCAAGCGCTACGGCAATTCTGTGGCTTTGGCCTCTGAGACACTTGCGGTCTCCTCTCAGAACAGCATACACAAGAACCCTGCTGAATTGATGATGAGATGCCCACTCGGTAATGGTTATTCCCCTTCGATTAAACTCTGCGAGAACTTCACGAACGGTCCGTGCCATTGATAGCAGCTCCAATTGTCTAATTTTAATTAATTTTGTGCAATTATATGCAATTTTTAACCCGCTGATCAAACATTATTTTGTATAATATTGTATAATGCCTGTGAACGACTTTGACCAAATACTGCTGCGTTTAAAAGCGCAATTGGATGTTGCATCCAATAAAAAAGTGGCTGAACTGCTTGGCATGTCTTATGGTGCATTCAACGCCCGCAGCCAGCGCAAGTCGTTCCTGGAAGAAAAGCTGCGCATACTGAGTGAAAAGCGCCCGGAGTTGAATCTGGACATTGAATACATACTCAACGGCGCACCTGCCCGCACAGGCAAAACACCTTGGACACCCGCAGTCAACACCGCCACACCACACACGGTGCAGGAAAACAGCGTCAGCCACAGCCTGGGCAATGCGGCTTCCAACCCCGAAGCATTTGCTGCCAAACGGCGCGAAGCGGCCCGGCAGATTGATGCCATACTGGACAAAATAGGTTTCACCGCTGCACATACCTTGTTGCGCAACACCATGGCAGAACTGTTACAGCACGGACAGATTACGGTTGAGGCAGCAGAAACGCTGCTGACCATCGCGCACGATGATCACGAGTTCTACCAGAAGCAGGGGCAGGCGCAGGGGCAGGAGCAAGAACATGCGCACAAAGCCGGTTTAAGCAAAAACAAAAAGTAACGCCGCTAAGGCCGCCATGCACACGCATTCGGCAACGCCGCCTTATTTGATGAGTTCTGACCCTAATCAACCGTTTGAAACACGGAAATCTTTCAACACACCTTATAACCGTTATACTTGGCGGGGCAGCCACAGCATTAGAAATGCGCCAATCCAACCCGGCAGCAGACCATCAATGCGCAGCGCCCGAATATTCAAACACCATTAACAACCGAATTATTTTGTATTTTTAGCACGTTACTATGAGCGCCTTTCATCACGAAAAAGTTTTAACCGTTCACCACTGGACAGACCGCCTCTTCTCCTTTACCACCACACGCGACACCGGATTGCGCTTTTCCAACGGGCATTTCACCATGATTGGCCTGATGGTCAACAACAAGCCGCTGCTGCGCGCTTACAGCATCGTCAGCCCCAACTATGAAGAAACGCTGGAGTTCCTGAGCATCAAGGTGCAGGACGGCCCGCTCACCTCGCGCCTGCAGCATATTCAGCCGGGCGATACCGTCATTGTCGGCAAAAAGCCCACCGGCACCCTGCTGATCGATTATCTGCTGCCCGGCAGGCGCCTGTACCTGCTGGCCACCGGCACCGGGCTGGCTCCTTTCATGTCCATCATCCGCGATCCTGAAACTTACGAACGCTTTGAACAGGTGGTACTGATTCATGGTGTGCGTTTTATCGAAGAACTGGCGTACAGAGAATACATTGAACAGCATCTGCCCAAGCACGAATTTTTAGGCGAGATGATTTCCCAGCAACTGCTGTATTACCCCACCGTCACGCGCGAACCGTTTGAAAACCAGGGCCGCATTCCGGCCATTCTGGACAGCGACCGGCTGGCCCAGAAATGGGAACTGCCGCGCCTGAATCCGGCAGAAGACCGTGCCATGATCTGCGGCAGCCCCGAAATGCTGCGCGACCTGAAAACACTGCTGGAACACTGGAACTTCAAAGAAGGCAACACCACCCGCCCGGGCGACTTCGTCATCGAACGCGCATTTGTTGAGCAATAAGCCGGGGCTGACTGCGCTGCCATGCCGCCGTACCGCCGCAGCATACCTCAAGCAGGCGGCTTGCCACAGCATGGTACAGGTACATGCTGCCTATCCAGATTTCAGCTCCCATGCGGATGCGACAGGGCTTCAAAGTCCTGCAAAATCCGCATGGCGCCATTCGTCAGCACCAGCGCATCCATACCCAATGCCACAAAAACAGCACCCAGATCCATATAACGCCGGGCATACTTTAAATCGGCCATCAGAATACCGGGCGCCTTGCCGCATGCTTTGATGCGCTTGATCGCATCTTCAATTGCCGCCTGAACCTGGGGGTGAAACGGCTCTCCCGGATACCCCATGCTGGCAGACAAATCCGCCGGGCCAATGAAAACGCCATCCACACCTTCCAGGCAGGTCATCGCCTCCAGATTTTCCAGCGCGGTCTGCGTTTCGGCCTGAATCACCAGGCAGATTTCATCTTCACAACACTTGACATAACCTTTAAGCTGGCCATAACGCGCAGCCCTGGTTGCCGGCCCACCCATGCCCCGGATGCCCAGCGGCGGGTAACGCACGGCCTGTACTGCCTGCTGTGCTTCCTCCAGCGTATCCACACTGGGAATCAACAGCGTCTGCGCCCCCATATCCAGAAAACGCTTGATCAGCACCACATCATTGCAGGCCGGGCGTACCAGTGCCGAAACAGGCTTACCAAGAACCGCCTGCGCCGCACCAACCGCCTGCAACTGCGCCACAATATGCCCCATGTCCGCCGGGCTGTGCTCGGTATCGAGCATGATCCAGTCATAACCGCAGCAGGCAATCAATTCCGTACTGATCGGATTGGTCAGCGTTGACCACAGTCCCAGTTGAGGCTGTCCCTGGCGTATGGCTTTTTTAAAATGGTTGACCATCAGTTCCATGAGTAAGCTCCTGTGTGATCGGCTCAATTGCCTTTGTGTGTATGTGTACGCCCATTTAAACCACGGCCTGTTTTTACAGCCTACAGCCAGCGCATGAAAATAATTATTCTGCCTTACCTCACAGGCGCATAGCGTAATAACCCTCAGAATCATGCAAGCCAGGCAAACCAAACAGGCCAGCCAGGCACAACAGGACAACTGGGCAACAGGCCTCCCGCCCCTTCATTTTTTAAGTATTCTCTTTAAGTAGTTAACATCCAGCAAATTCACCGTCTCAAAATTGCCTTTATAAAAAACACCCCAGTTATTAAAAACACAAGGCAGTTCCTTGGCTTTTTGCAGCGTATCCACTTGGATGAAAGATACAGGCACGTCATTCACTTCGCAATACTGTTTGATCATCTCAACGCTTTGGCAGACATAAGGGCATTGCATACCGTAATAAATCGTCAGCGCTTTGTTTTCAATCTTGGGGGTTTTCACATTGGGTGCGAACTTTGGCACTGTTCCGTCAAAAGAAAGTGCAAGCAGCTCATAGCCATAATCGGTCGTATCCACCACCTCAAAGCCGAACCTCTTGGCAAAAGCCTGGTCAGAAAGCCAGGCTTTTTGTTTTTGCGCTCCAAGCATACAAACGCCGGATTTGCCCTTTTCTTTGGCATCCGCCAGACAATACGCCATCAGCGATTTGGCATACCCCTTGCCTTTGTCACTCCCCAAAACCCATAAGCAATACAGATAAACATAGTTGTCGCCAATGATGGGAACCCAGGCGGTTTCAAGAGGTGCATATTCAATAAAAACGGTTGCCTTCGCATTCAGCTTTCTGAAGACATGGCCTTCACCAAGGCGCTCGGAAAGCCATTGCCGCTTTGCCTCAACACCCGGATGCGGCTTTTTGCTGCGGATAATGCAGCATAAATGCTCGTCTGCAAGGTTTTCTGCTGTCAGGTTGATGAAGTCAGTATTCATGTGCACCTTTGCTTCAAAGGGATACCCATTGCTTATGATGCTGCGAAACCATCTTTAACACATCGATTCTGCCTACTCTACTACACGGCGTTCCCTCAAGGTTCGATGCGCGTCAACTTCTTTTCAGGTAGAACAGTTGGAACCTGATTAAACAGCCCCTTCTCCTAGGCATCTTAAACAGCTCCAGCCAGCCATAACATATTCAAAATTAAATACTTTTAGCGAAATTTAAGTAAAAATAAATTAATTTTGATTAAAAATAACAGCATTTAATAAAAAATTGCATCGCTATATCGGCAACCCAAGAATAACGCAGCAATCTACTACATCTAAAATGCCTATTTCTTGAGTTAGATCATAAATTTACCGATTAATCAGGGTAGGATACAGCCAGTTTACTCTGCTTGTCAGCGCTGGTTCGCTCTCGTACCGGTTCTGCTTGCTGTCATCTGATGAGTTTTGATGGTTGTGCCAAGCCAATCTGCCACCATGATTCTACGGGCTGTATAAAGCGCAGCGTTGTGGGTGCATTTTGAGATCCTGCTGCTCTGTGCCCCCAAGCCCATGGCAGCAGCGGGCTTGTTAAGCTGCCAGCCAGAGTGTTTGAATGCGCCAGATTACACTGCCCTATTTGCCCTATTGTCTGCAGTCAATGGCCGTTCAAGCGTTCACTTTCTGCTTGGGGATGCAACCTGCATGGTATAGAATCTATATCACACTTTTATCAACGACTTACTGGTTAAACGCGTATGGAAACAACAAACGAAACCAAAGACGGTTTGCCCTGGCACATGAGCGAAATTGCTTATGACAAAATTGACACAGAGCAGTTACTCAAAGATGAGCCGCTGATGTTCACACTGGCTGCCGCCTCTTTTGTGGAGCGCGCTTCCGACAAATACACCAGTGAACTGATTGTTCACTTCCAGGACCATAAGGAAGTGGCCGGCTGGCTGCAAGCCAGTTGGGAGCCTGAAGAAGTGCAGCACGGTGACTCGCTGGCCAAGTTTGTCACCACTGTCTGGCCTAACTTTGATTGGCAATCTGCCTATGCGGCCTTCATGGCCGAATATGAACCCACCTGCTCAGGCGAATACTACGAAGAAGACCGCGGACTGGAACTGGTTTCGCGCTGCATTGTCGAAACCGGAACTTCGAGCCTGTATTACTCGATTGGGCACTATTCCAAAGAACCCGTCCTGGTGGACCTGGTCGAGCGCATCCGCAAAGATGAAATCCGGCATTACAAAGTATTTTTGCACTACTTCAAGGAATATATGGAAAAGGCTCCGGCTGGCCGCATCAACATCACGCGCGCCATTCACCGCCGCCTGGATATGATCCGTGACGAAGACAGCGCCATGGCGCTTAAGTACGTGTTCAAGGCACGTTACCCGAACGAACCACTGGATTCAGAGCGTTTTCAACATATCCTGAAAAAATCGACAGAAATCATCCAGTCCAACCTGCCGATTGACACGGCTGTGCGCATGGCGCTTACACCGCTGGATCTGCCCAAACACCTGCATAATTTAACAGAGAGGCTATTCACCTCTTATGCAAGAAAATTTGCGGTCAAGGCACCAACTGCCTGATTGTAAATTCACACCATTCTGTTGGATTCTTCAATTATAAAAGCCTGCTTGTTACCAAGCAGGCTTTTTTTCAGGTGCGCTCAGGTACTGTTAAGTGCTGTCAGGTGCTGCCAGGCGCTACACCATCACACGCTTTGCTACAATGGCTGAGGCTCACCCTGGCACCCCCTGCTTTTGGGAAAGCCGCTCACCGGTAAAACCCGTTTTTAAAGTTCACACCATCTGCTTGTATCAACACCAATGAAACGCCGCATATTCATTCTGGGAGCACTCTCTGGTGCCATCACCTCGCCTGTCCTGACATCTTTGGCATGGGCAACCCCCGGTTCGCCTGAAATTTCCGAGGCGGCCAAGGCACTGGTCAGCGCAGCACGCGAGCAGGTGGGCAGCACACTGATTTATGACGGCAGTTATGTCCGGTTGGACTATCCGGGGGGCGATGTGCCCATGATCCGGGGCGTGTGCACTGACGTGGTTGTACGCGCCTACCGCGCGGCATTTGGCTACGACCTGCAAAAAACCGTGCATGAAGACATGCAACGCGCGTTCTCGGCCTACCCAAACATCTGGGGCATGAGCAAGCCCGACCGCAACATTGACCATCGGCGGGTGCCCAACCTGCAAACATTCTTCAAACGGCAGCGTGCCGCGTTAGCCGTTACTGACAATGCACAGGATTATGCGCCGGGCGACCTCGTCACCTACATGCTGGGCGGCAACCGCCCGCATATCGCCATCGTGTCAGACCGCTATACCATGCTCGGCAAGCGCCCGTACATCATTCACAACATCGGGCTCGGTGCTCGCGAAGACGATATGCTGATGGACTTCAAGATGACAGGCCACTACCGCTTCTTCCCGGCCTGAGCCAAAAAATACAGCACACACGGTGGCCTGACATACGCCGGCACGGCCAGCCTGACAGCCGGCGAACCGGCAACCGCTTAAAACAGCCCCAGTTTTTCGCCGTTGATCTTGACGTCTCCACGGTCAAAACTGAAATCCATGCGGTAATGATCACCGTCCCTGACCAGCACCCTGCTCAAAAAGCCGTCCTCCAGCTCTTCGGCAGAAAACCCGTTCCAGCCATACTCAGGAAAACCGTTGAGCAGCGTATTGGCATCCAGCGAATACGCGGTACGCATACTGACCTTGCTTGGAATCAGGATGTAAGGCGCTATCTTCATTTCTTCATCGTTGATCGGGTAGCCCTTAAACTCCGTCAGCAAGTCTGCAACCGGCTTCTGGTTCACCTGCAGCACCAGCTTGTACTGGTATGCCGGTTCACTTTTGAGGAAAACCGGGATTTCCTGCAACATGAAATCTGTCATCGCCCTGGAAGCGCTGATCGGGTCAGCAGAAGTGTACTCAGCCAATGACAGTTCCACAAAGTGGCTGTAAAAATTCACCATCCATGGCAGATTGAAGTTTTCCATGGAAACATCCAAATCAGCCTTCACCTCCAGCGGTGCATCAAAATAATTGGTACTGCAGGTAATGCGGCCCAGCCCTTTTTCGTTATACAGATCGCCATTGAAATGAGAGCGCCCGTTGAATACCACATTTTCGCAACGGCCCCATTTGCCCGGCCAGGCCGTTGAGGTGACCTCCAGCCGTTTGATAACCGACTCGCCATCACCCACCAGCCAACCCAGCCAGCCTTTTTCAGGCAAAGCACCGGTCGACTTCATACTCAAGCCAACTGCCTCAACACGAACCGTCTGCTCGCCTACATTGGCCTGCATTTCAAAACGCGGCATATCCAGCGCATAGTCCATGCGCTTGCGGGCATCGTGCGTCACCAGGTTCAGCTTGAAGCCATCAAAATCCAGGCGGCCCAGGCCATCAAACTCCCTGGAGAATGCAGGCGCGGCAATGCGCATATCATAATCACGCGAATAATGCCGCACCGTATCTATCTGTAGCGACTCTATATAAGCGCGCAGATACTCAGGCAAGGTGTCGGAATGCACCTTCAGTTGTGTCTGCACATGGGCAATGCCCAGCCCTTGCCCTGCAAGCCACGGGCCATGCTGAATCCGGTTATCCACAATAACCTGTACCTGCACCTGCTGATCATCATCCATTTCAGATGGATAAACATTTTCGGTCAGCAGCGCCACACAGCCATCGTGAAAACGGTCGATTTCATCATCTGTACCGCCGGCACGGGCAGCTTTCCCCATGAACGTGTTTTCAAACAGATAGCACAGCGAGCGCATACCCAGGGCAGACGACGGCCCGTCAAACTGTAAAGCCAGCGTACTGCTGGCCGAGAAAAAGCCCCGCTCATAGCTTTGAGCGGTAATTTTCACCTCAGGCGCATTCGCCGCCAGCCATGTGGAAAGTGCCGCCACTTTTTCTTCATAGCGTTCCTGGGTTTTCACCCCGCTCCACCATACGGCCCCGCAGTAACCCACGCCGATAATGACAAGCAGCCCCAAAAGCAGTTTGATTTTTTTCATCGTCTATCCTATTACAGCCATCCGCACAGCATTCCGGCGCAACAAGCGGCATGTTCCAAAACAAACATCCCGGGTGACCATTTTGTCCCCGGGATGTTGATACAGCAGATTAAAACAGCTTTTTCTCTTCGCCGTTCATCTTGATCGTACCGCGGTCATAAATCAATTCAATTTTGTAGTTGTCTCCATCCCTGACCATTCTGTCCATCAGTGAAGACCCAGGAGCAGGCCAGCCATAATCAGGATCACCATTAAGCATCAGGTCAGCATCCACGCTATAGGCCATACTCAGGAACAGCTTGCTTGGCAGCAGAACATACACCGGCATTTTCGCTTCATCGCTGCTGATCGGGTAGGTCTTCATTTCGGACGACAGGTTCATCACCTTGCGCCCGTTGAGGTGGAAATCGGCATTCAGCAGGTATCCGGGCTCACTGCTGAAAAATACCGGCAGTTGCTCCATCATATAGGCAGCCATTTCACGGTTAACGCGCGGGTCAGAGGTGTCGCCACCGGCCTGCTCCAGCAGCTCCATGGATTTGCTAAAAATATTGGCAAGCGGCTGGGTATCTATATTTGTAACCGACAGATCAAGCACACCCTTCATTTCCAGCGGTTTCTCATAATGGTTGGTTGAGCAGGTGAGAACAACCTGGTCTTTTTCGCCATAAATCGTCCCCTTCAAAGTCGCCAGGGATGTCAGCGAAAGGTTATCACAACGTACCCATTTACCCGGCAATGCATCCGTTGTCAGTTCCAGCTGTTTCAGGCGCCAATCGCTGCTGCCGGTCAAAAACCAGTTCCATGTGCTTTCAAGTGAACGGTCACTGGACTTCAGGCTGATGCCATCCAGCAGCATACTGATCTTCTGATCTCCATCGCCTGCGGCCGTCAGCACCAGGCGTGGTATATCTATGGCCGCATCCATCAGCGTGCGCCCACCATGTGTATTCAGGCGCAGATTAAAGCCCTGAAAGTCGATGCTCTCCGTACCCAGTGTCTTGGTAAAAGGCTGGCCGGCAATGCGCATATCATAATCGCGTGAATAGTGCCGTACCGTATCAATCTGCAGCGACTCAATATAAGACTTCACCTCTGCAGGCAGACCATCGGCATCCACCGACAGTTGCGTATGCACCTTGGCAATGCCAAAACCCGAACCCAGCCACGGACCATGCGAGGCCTGGTTGTTCAGCGTGACCTGAAGATGTACCGGCTCTTCATTTTCCGTTTCAAACGAAGAGGTATCGCCCGATTGCAGCTCAGCACAATTTTCACGCATCAGGTAGATATGGGGATTGAAACTGTTCGTAGCACCCAGGTCAAACAGCCGGCCCATCATCGTGCCATCCTTGATCATGAAGCATGTCAGACGTCCCGCGATAACAGAAGGCTCTCCATCCACTTCTATGCGCAGCATACTGCTGGCGGAAAACAAGCCACGCTCATAGCTTTGTTGCGTCACTCTGGCCTCAGGCAGGTTGGTGGCCAGCCAGGCGGACAGCGCAACTCCTTTTTCTTCATAGCGTTGCTGGGTTTTCACCCCGCTCCACCATACAGCCCCGACATACACCAGCCCCACAATTATCAGCAGGCCCAACAGAACTTTGATCTTTTTCATTGTCTACCTTGGAACATTAATTCATGAAATATTACGCGTTATGCGGGGACCATCATAAACGATTATGAAAGCAACGCAAAAAAAACCGACGATTCCGTCAGCTTTATGCAACTTGTGATGGGTACAGAAAAGGCGAAAAAGCACGCGCGCGGACACATGCCCCGTGCCAGCCGGCACTACTGCAAATTGATTTTGAGCGCTGCGGCAATGAACAGCGGCATCAGGGTGATGGAGCCGACCGAAATCGCCGCAAGCAGCGCCAGATAACCTGTAATAGGCTGCGAGAGCATAGAGGCATTGATCGCCAGGGTTGAAAAAATCAGCGTGGGAATATACAACGGCAGCGTCAGCAGGCTTAACAAAATGCTGCCTTTTCGCAAGCTTACGGTCAGCGCCGCCCCTACCGCGCCAATAAAACTCAGCGCCGGCGTGCTCAGCAGCAGCACCAGCACCACGGTCAGCCAGGTTTGCACATCCAGCGACAGCAGCAATGCAATCACCGGGGAAATCAGAATCAGCGGCAACCCGGTGGTCAGCCAGTGGCAAAACACCTTGGTCAGCACCACCAGCGAAAACGGTACCGGCAACAGAACCAGTTGCTCCAGCGTGCCGTCATGCAGGTCGTCGGTAAACAGCCTTTCCAGCGACAACAGCGTTGACAGCAACGCCGCCACACAGATGATGCCCGGCGCAATCTTTCTGAGCAAGGCAACATCGTGGTCAATGCTGATGGGAAACAGCGTGACAATGATGACAAAAAACAGCAGCGTATTGGCAATCTCAATGCGTTTGCGAAAAGCACAGCACAACTCTTTTTTCAGCAAGGCCAGCAGCATACCCGTCATGCGCCTGCCCCTTGTGCCTGGCTGGCGGATTCAGCCTGCTGATGCAGCGTGATTTTGCGGATGCCCGAATCTGCCGCATGCTGATGGCTGGTAAACAACACAATACCACCCTGGTCGCAGTGCTGGCGAAACAGCGCGATCAGGTTGGCGACCCCCTGCTTGTCAATCGCGGTAAATGGCTCATCCAGCAGCCACACCACGGCACGGCTCAGAAACAGCCGCGCCAGCACCACCCGGCGCTGCTGCCCGGCAGACAACTGGCTGACTGGCCGGTCTTCATAGCCTTTGAGCCCGATGCGCTCGAGCGCCGCATCAATGTCACCCGGCTGTGCCTGTGCTGCTTCGGCGCGCTGATAAAAAGCCAGGTTTTCATAGGCGGTCAGCACATCTTTCAACCCGGTCTTGTGTCCGATGTACAGCATAATCCGGCGATAGGCGTCAGGCTGCTGGTAAATAGACTGCCGCTGCCACAGCACATCGCCCTCTTCGGGCACCGACAGGCCAGCCAGAATCCGCAGCAGGCTGGTTTTGCCCGAACCGTTATGCCCCTCCAGCTGCACCAGTTCGCCGCCCGTCAAGGTATGCGAGACATGCTGAAACAGCCGCCGGTTGCCCTTCCAGCAGCAGACGTTGTCCATGACAAACTGGTAATCACTTGCCTTGCTGTGCATCATAGTCGCGTTTGGCCTGGTCTATGCTTTGCTGGATAACGGAAATACGCGGATTATCCTTGGGCAGAATCTGCAACAGATACTCCCACATGCGGATCGCTTCCTGATATCTGTTCTGCGAATACGCATAAAACGCCAGCGCACTGATGGCATAGGTATCGGTTCTGTTTTGCTGCAAAACCTCGCGCAGCAGTTTTTCGCCAAATGCCGTATCTGCCGGATCGTTCGAGCGTACCAGCAACTGCCCATAAATGCTTTTAATCACAAAGTCATCGGGCCGCAAGGTATAGGCGCGCGACATCGCCTGCAGCGCTTCGCCATAACGGTTCAGCCCCAGGTAGACATCACCCAGCAGCATCCAGTTTGACACATCATCGGGCGTTTTCGTCAGCTCGTCACGCAGCCCGAACGCCAGTTGTTCCATATCCTGTACAGACAACCGTTCATTGATATTGACCGCCCTGGCCTTCAAATCAGGCAACGCCTGCGCCACACTGGCCTGATAGCGCACCTGCTGCCAGCCGCCTGTTTTGTAATAAATGCCGACCGTAAGCAACAGCAAAAACACCCCGGACAGCAGCCAGAAGGCAGGCGCCAGCGGGCGGCTATTCAAAACCGCTGCACTGCCGCCGCGTTCCACCGGCTGCGGCAAATCTTCATCAGCGGCGCCATCAGCAGCGTCATCAGCGGCGCTACCTGCCGGCATGGCGGCAGGCACATGACGGGAGCGGTAAACCAGAAACGCCACCCCAATCAGCAGCACACACAAAGGCCCCAGCCACAGCACCACCGTCACAGGTGTCACCGGCGGGGCATAGGTAATGAAATTGCCATAGCGCGCCACCATGTAATCCACCACCTGCTGCTTGCTGTAGTCCTGCTGCAGCAGCTCATACACCTTGTCGCGCATATCGTTCGATAGCGGCGCGTTCGATTCGGCAATGTTATTGTTCTGGCACTGCGGGCAGCGCAGCTCGGCAACCAGTTCGTTATACGTCTTTTCCTGCTGCGCTGACTTGAACTCGTGCGTATCCACTGCGGCATGCGCGATGTTGCCCAGGCCGCTGCCCACACAGAACGCCGTCAACAAAAACACCAGCCAGCGCCGCATATCAGTTCACTCCCCCATACTTTTGCCACAAGGGAGCCAGCACATTGATCCAGACCTGATCGTTCAGCTCGCCTGCGAGCCGGTAGCGAATGATCCCGTTGCCGTCCACCAGAAAAGTTTCCGGCGCACCATACACGCCCAGGTCCAGCCCGATGCTGCCGCTTTCATCGTAAATATTCATCGTATAAGGATTTTTCAGCCGGCTCAGCCACATGACCGCTTTGGCACGGTCGTCCTTATAGTTCACCCCGACAATCCGTATGCCCTGCTGCGCCAGCGTATTCAGATACTGGTGCTCCTGATAGCAGGTGGCACACCAGGTGGCCCAGACATTCAGTAAAAACGGCTTGCCGTTCAAAAGGTCGTCCCGCGTATACGTCTGCCCTTCATCAAGTGCGAGCATCTGAAACTCGGGCAAAGGTTTACCGATCAGCGCAGACTCCAGGTCCGTAGGCTTGTCGCCCTGGCTGTTTTTAAATAACTGCACTAAAAACACCGCCACAATGGCCAGGAAAACAAGCAGCGGAATATAAAGGTAATGTTTTTTCATGTTGCAGCACCTGCAGTCATACGGTAACGGCGGTCAAACACAGCCAGCAGCCCGCCTATGCCCATGCACAGCCCGCCCAGCCAGATCCAGCAGGCGAATGGTTTGTAATACAGGCGCGCCGACCAGGCCGTTTCACTTAAAGGCTCTCCCAGCGCCACGTACAGGTCGCGCGTGAGCGTGGTATTGACGGCGGCCTCGGTCATCGACATTCTGGTGCTTTCATAAATCCGCTTTTCGGCCAGCAGCACCGTTGACAAATGCCCGCCCTGCATCACATTGAACACACCAATCGTACCACGGTAGTTCGGGCCTTTGAGCGGTAGCAACTCTTTAAAAACAAACTGGTAACCACTGATTTCAATGCTGTCGCCCACATTCATGCGCACATTGCGCTCCACCTGGTAATGGTGGCTGAAGCTGATGCCAAAAATCAGCATCGCCATGCCCAGGTGCGCAAGCAACATGCCCCAGTAACCGGCATTGATCGCCCGCAGCCGGCCTCCCCAGCTTCCCTGCGAAGCACGCAACCGGTGCACCAGGCCGTAGAGGGTAAACAGCGCGATCCAGCTCATCAGGAACATGCCGACGAAGTGCCCCCAGAAAAACACCTCGTGGCCGACCAGCGAAAGCGCCAACGCTGCCAGCAGCGACAGGATAAACCCCGCCAGCAGCGCACGCCCATGGTAGCCGGGCCGGTCCTGCTGCCACTTGACCACTGGCGCCAGTCCCAGCAGCAAAGCAAAAGGAATCACCAGCCAGTTGAACATGCTGTTAAAGAACGGCGCACCGATGGAGATGCTGCCCAGCCCAAGCTGTTTGTGAAACAGCGGCAACAACGTACCCAGCAGCACCACCAGTGTGGCTGCCAGCAGCAGCACGTTGCCGGCAATGATGAAACTGTCTTTGGAAAAAAGCGCAATCCCCTGCTTCTGGTTCCTGATCTTGTACCCCCGCATGGCAAACAGCAGGAACGAGCCGCCAATCACCACAACAAGGTAAGCCAGAATAAACATGCCGCGGCTCGGGTCGCTTGAAAACGCATGCACCGAAACCAGAATGCCCGAACGCACTAAAAAGGTGCCGATCAGGCACAGCGAAAACGTGGTAATCGCCAGCAGCAGCGTCCAGATTTTAAAGTTGCCGCGCTTTTCCGCCACCGCCATCGAATGCACCAGCGCCGTACCGGTAAGCCAGGGCATCAGCGAGGCGTTTTCCACCGGGTCCCAAAACCACCAGCCGCCCCAGCCCAGTTCCAGATAAGCCCAGACCGAACCCAGCAGAATGCCCAGCGTTAAAAACACCCACGCCACCAGCACCCAGGGGCGTGCCCAGCGCATCCACTGCTGGTCAAAACGCCCGCGAATCAGCGCCGCAATGGCAAATGCAAACGCCACCGAAAACCCGACGTACCCCATATACAGCAGCGGCGGGTGAAAAATGAGGCCAATATCCTGCAACAGCGGATTCAGGTCCTGCCCTTCAATCGGATACAGCGGAAAAGTACGCGCAAACGGATTGGACGTAAAAACAATGAACAACAGAAACCCGGCATTGACAAACCCCATCACCGCCAGCACGCATGAGGTGGCCTGCTCGTCAATCTTGCGGCGCGACAGCGCTACCGCCAGCGTCCAGCACGCCAGCAGAAAACTCCACAGCAACAGCGACCCTTCATGCGCACCCCAGGCCGCCGCAATGCGGTAATACACCGGCAGCGTGCTGTTGGAATTCTGCGCAATATAACGCACCGAAAAATCATTGGTCACAAGCCCATAAACC
Organism: Saezia sanguinis; assembly: GCF_963921665.1. Lineage (NCBI taxonomy): Bacteria > Pseudomonadati > Pseudomonadota > Betaproteobacteria > Burkholderiales > Saeziaceae > Saezia > Saezia sanguinis. The sequence continues at coordinate 109,275 of NZ_CAWUGC010000003.1, read as the reverse complement.
AGGCACAGCGCCGCCACCAGAATCACGGCAAACAGCGCATATGCCAACGGACGCGCGGTTTGCAGCAAAGCCGCACGGTGCGTCTGTATGCCAACAATGGGCAATACCATCAGCAACATGGCAAAACCACATGCCAGCGCCAATGCAAAACTGCCCAGTTCAGGAATCATAGTGCACCACCCTGCTGTGTTGTATTGGGCTGTACGTTGGACTGCGTATTGGATTGTGTGTTGGACTGGTATGACGATGCCGGGCCGGAATGGTTCTCCTGCATCGCCTCTGTTACTTCGGGCGGCGTGTAATTCTCGTCGTGCTTGGCCAGAATGGTATCGGCCTCAAACCTGTAGTTTTCACCCAGCACCCCTTTGGCTACCACGCTCTGCCCTTCTTCAAACAGATCGGGCAGAATGCCTTCATAGCTGACATGAATCTGCGCATCCTTATCGTAAACCACAAATTCAACCGCCAGCGAATCCGGGTTGCGCTCGACCGAGCCCGGCAACACCATGCCGCCCAGTTGCAGGCGCTGGCCCACCTCGGGTATCACACCCTGGCGTCCGAACACCACCTGGCTCGGGGTGTAAAACAAATCTATATTGCCGCGCAGCGCGTACAGCAGCAACCCGGCGGTCAGGCCAACCCCGACGAGCAGCAAAACCACCAAAACCAGTCGTTGTCCTACGCCACTTTTCATTCTTGATACTCAGCCTGTGTCTGTTGGGTTGATTTCAGTTGCCGCAACACATTTTTTTCAGTCTGCCGCTGCTGGTAAAAAATAAAACCGCTCAAAACCAGCATGGCAACAACCACCAGCAACACGGCCGGCCACACCGAAGTGGCATAACCGTTCATCGAAAAAAATGCCTGCCAGGAAGAAAACGCCGGAGTCATTGGGTGCCTCCTTTCAACAACAACTGTTCAATCTGCCAGTTACGCCGTATGCTGTTTTGCAGCAGCATCGTTCTAAAGCGTACCAGCGTCAGTGCCATGAACAGCATCATGTAACCAAAGATGGCAATTCGCAGCGGTACGCGCATGGCGCTGTTGATGGTGTTATGGAACTGCGTTGACGCCTGGTGCAGCGACTGCCACCACTCCACCGAAAAATGAATGATCGGCAGATTAACTACCCCTACCAGTAATAGTATCGCAACGATGCGCCCGGCGTGCTGATGATTGTCAAACGTGTGGTAAAGGCCAATGGCGCCCAGGTACAAAAACAGCAAAATCAGCTCGGAAGTCATGCGTGCATCCCACTCCCACCAGGTGTTCCACATGACCTTGCCCCAGATAGAGCCCGTGCCCAATGCAATGAACGTGAACGTGGCGCCAATCGGTGCCATCGACATCATCAGCAGTTCACTGGGTTTGTTTTGCCACACCAGTGCCACAAAGGCGCAAACCGCCATCAGCGCATAAATCCCCATCGACCACATGGCCGCCGGCACATGAAAATAAATGATGCGGAACCCGTCTCGTTGTTTGGCATCTGCCGGTGCAAAACCCAGCCCCCAAGCCCAGCCAAGCAACAATAAAAACACCGCAATCACCATTAACCATGGCCACAACATGGAACACGTTTTATACAGCCGGTAAGGTAGGGGGAAAGATGAAGTGGATTTTGACATACAAATTTATAAATCAGCAGGCATTTGACACACGCTCTCCTGCCACTGCAGCAGCAGATGCCATCACAAACAGGGCGGTTGTCTCATGCCATATCGCTACTACAAAACACAGGTGATCATTAGCTCTGACATTCATTATTCATTTCTTAAGAGTATACATGGATACTGCCCTGCGCAGAAGGCAAATAATTCACACCAATCCACGCCATCATCAGCAACACCAGCGCCACCGGCAGCAACCATAACGCCTGTCGGGTATAGCCGCCATGCAAGCGCAGATGGATAAAACCCAAATACACCGTTGCCGTGATAAAAGCCCAGGTTTCCTTGGGGTCCCACGACCAGTAATGCCCCCAGGCCATTTTGGCCCACAGCGCGCCGGAAATAACGCCCAGCATCAGAAAGCCAAAGCCAATGCAGGTAATGTTGTCAATCAGCACATCGAGCTTGGGATCGGGATTGTTCTTTTTCAGCCGCACCAGTTGCATTACACCGGCAATGGTGGCCACCCCCAGCATGGCATACGAGAAGATGTACACCGTCACATGCGGTATGAACCACGGGCTTTGCAGCGCCGGCACCAGCGTAATCGAATGAATCTCCGGCCGCACAATATTGATCACCATGAACACGGTTGCCATCATGCCGGCAAAAAGCAACAACCAGCGGTACTTCCAGTGCCAGTACACCAGCAGCCCAGCAATCGAGAGGAAAAACGCATACCACAGCCGTGTTTCGCCCATGGTGCGCAACGGCGGGCGTTGCAGGGTATGCCACAAGCCCGCAATAAACACCACCAGAATCAATATGCCGGCCAGTTGCAGCACCAGCGCGCCGCGCCGTTTGTGCAGATAGGCCAGCACACCGGCCAGCAGCCAGCAGCAAATGGCTGCCAGCGCCAAAGGAGGAAACCACGACCAGGTCATATGCCTCCCTCCGTCTTCTTTCTGCCCGTCCAGATCAGCCCGGCGCATCCCAGCGCCAGTACCGCAAACCCGGCATACACGTAATAAAGCCACGGGTCATACACCAGCTCAATGCTGCTGTAGGCAGACATGGTACCGGCACGCGTATCGTAGCTGTACTGATAAATCGTCCAGTGCCCGATCTCCAGCGGTTTATTCACCTCCAGCACCGCATCAACGGTCTGGCCGTCCTGGGTATAAACCGTGATGTCCGATGCAAAACGCTTGGGCTCGGGCTGTGCCATTGCCAGGCTGTAGTTTTCGTCCAATGGCAGCCGCATATAAAACTGCGACATATTGCCCGAACTGACCCAGCCGGTACGCTGCTGCGTATTATCTGAATTGTGTGCGGTTACCAAAGCAGCCGGTACGGCACCTTCCATCGGCCATGCGCTGTACGTATTGCTGCTGTTGCGTGCGGCTTTTTCCAGATAAGTTTCCACATGCACGGTCCAGCCGGGCAGGCGGCCATCAGGGGCATCCGGATTGATCTGGTAAAAAACCGGGCGCGATGGTGGCTGCGGTGTGGCGGTCACACGGTCGATCACTACCAGTTTGGGCGGGAAAAAATCAATCGTAAAATCATTGAGCCGAATCTCCAAGGGCAGCTCAACCGACTCCTGCGCGTGGTTTTTACCGCTCCACTGCATTTCGCCTTTGCGCACCAGCATCACATAACGGCCAATGTCCACATAACCCAGCCCGGCCACCAGCAGCACAAACCACAAGCCGACATGGTTGCAGTAAAAAGCCCACTGCGCAATTTGCGGATGCGCCAGCCGCCGCGCCACCAGCAGTCCCAAAGACAGCAGCAACAAAAAGTAAATGAATACGAAAGGCCAGGAGGCCGTCATGCGCGCCCAGCCAAGGGCATGCCACACCGGCGGCGAGGCTTGTTGCGCGTCGGGCTGCACAGGCAGCAATGTATCCTGCGGCGTCAGCCCCATGATCAGGCCCAGCAGCAAAAAAGCCCCCAGCAGCGTCACCGCAAAAGGCACGCCGGAAAGCCAGACAATGAAAGGGTTATTGCGAAGGAAAAACCCGCCGATCAGCAGCAACACCAAAACGGCAGCAACAATCATGTTGACCGGATAGCGCAGCAGCAGGAAATTAAACGGCCCCACGCTGAACTGGAGCGCATACCCTACCAGGATCAGGCCGGCAATGAAAATCATGCTTTCCCGATACAGCCAGGGAAACTGCCACAGTGTTTTTCGTCGTCGTTCTGTCATGCGTGATGAAATAAAAAAGTACCTGTTTGCCCGATGACAAACAGGTACAACTCAGATGTCAAACCATTCTAGCTTATAAGCGGCCATTCTGTTTGGCCGTTTCAAGCCATTGCGGTATCACAGTTTTCAGCCACTCTTCGTTTGCAGCCCGTTCTTTTTCGATATCAAAGCCGATGTAAGCAGAGGCTGCTGCCCGGGTGGACAGGTCAGGCATCGGCACATCGGTGACACCGTGGGCAAACAGTACCTGCTGCAAGGCAATCTGGGCCTGCAGCGCTCTATCAAGCCCGTGGGCCAGGATGCGCTGTGTTTCCACCGGTGCATGGAACGATGCACCATGAGAAGCCACACCATAGTCCCAACGCCATCCTGCTTCGCGGATCAGTTGCAGCGCAGGAGCCATTTCCTCAGCGGTAGCACCCGCATCCCAGGCCGCTTTGGCCATGATGTGTGCGCGCACCAGTTCGGGTTCAAGCCGGTCGCGGATTTCCAGTACCTTGTCCTGGTTCTGTTCCACATACATGCGCAGGTTAGCTTCGCTGTCGCGGTGGCAGGTGCCGCAGGTGCCACTGATGTTGTTCAGCGGGCTCATGATCTGGTGATTCGAGTACTTGACGCCGCCTTCACTGACGTAAGGCAGGTGGCAGTCGGCACAGGCCAGTCCGCGCTGTCCGTGCGGTCCAAGCAGGAACAGTTCATAGTCTGGGTGCTGTGCCTTGAGCATGGGCGCCTTGCTGATGGAGTGTGTCCAGTCAGAGTACTTCGCCGCATCATAGTAGGCTTCCATCGCTTCCACAGTCATACCGCCATCCCACGGGAAGGTCAGGTACTTGCCGTCACCCTGGAAATAATATTCCACGTGGCACTGTGCACAGACCAAGGAGCGCATTTCCTGATTGGTTGCCTGCGTGATATCGCGCCCCTGACGGTGGAATGCTTCTACCAACGCCGGACGTGTAATCGTCAGGCTCATCGTCACCGGATCATGACAGTCACCGCAACCAATCGGGTTCACCACTTCAGCCCCAAGTGCGCCCCACTTGGCTGAATAGAAGTTGGCGATGCCCATCTCCTCCATCAGGCGCGGTACGTCCGGGCTCTTACAGGCCCAGCAGGTGCCGGGCTGCGGCCCGTCTTCCGGGTTACGCGGTGTTCCGGTACGCATACTGACGTACTGGTCTTCCAGTGCATACATGTGGCCGCGCGGAGCAGAATAGTCTTTCGCAAAAGCATACCCGGCCCACAGCACCACCATGTTCGGACGCGAGGAGAGCACATCTTCAGGCATGTTGCCCATGTGCTTGCTTCTGAAGTCCATGTTGGCAGTTCGCTTCCACGTTTCAAACTCGCGTGGGAAGTTCTGTCCCCAGATTCTGTTGCGCGGCTCAATGCCGGTAATTTCAACCTTCCGGTTGTTGAAAACGGATGCAGTGGTTTCTGCGCGCCGCTCGGTGATTGACGCTGCCAGCATTCCCAGCAGGAATACCGCGAGCATGATGACGAAAAAGATGACCCAGCCTATGACCGGTCTTTCTTTGATGGATGCGGTGAGTTTCATGATAGCTCTTCCCGGTAGTTAAAGGTGGTTATTTCATCGCCTCTTTCAGCCAATCAGGCACGGGAGACGCAGGCAAGGGGGTAATGGCATTAGGCGCAGATGCCAGATTGCTGATATTGGTATGCGGTACCTGCCGGTGGCAGTCCCAGCATGCTTTACCCTGCCCATGTTCCACATCAGAGTAGCTGATGGTGCCGGTTTTAACAAACTCGGTATTGAGCTGCGTATGGCACCTTACGCAGTTGTCCATGATGACCGAATAACTCCCCGCCCGTGGCCGTATCACCTGCGGTTCTGCACCAAAGGTATAGATAGCGGCATGGTACAGACCATCTGCGGCTTTGAAGGTATATTTGGAAATGACGTTGTTGTTGGGAGAGTGGCAGTCATTGCAGTTTGTCCATACTGCGTGCGAGCTGCGGCTCCAAGACTGGTAGTAAGGCGCCATAACATGGCAGTTGACGCATGCAGCAGGGTCGTCAGACAGGTATGTATGTGCACGAGACATATACAGGGTATAACCCCCCAGCCCGGCCAAAATACCCAGAACGACAAACAAAGGCACGATCAACTTATCAGGTAAACGGCTTAGAAATCGCTTCATGGCTAATCCCCTGAATGTGCAGCACCCAAGAGTCGCATAAAAACAGATTGACGCCGTATCCGTATCAGTCTCTCATCGCGTCAGCAGTTCTTACGTTTATCATTCCTTAGCACTGCTTTGGAACCATTCTATCCATCTTCTTGACATGGATAATCAATGGCATCGTATAAAACTCGGATAAACCTCCATTTAAATTACCTGTTTTGAACTTGCACACGGTTTTTAACAAAGTAGTTTGATTTATATCAATCCGCCTGGGGAACCAAGTGTCGCAAATAAACCAATGGAATATTTGCAACACTTGTGCCATCAAAAGCCGGTATCAATGCCTTCCATATTCGGCAACTGGTGCACGATGCCCTTGTGGCAGTCAATACACGTTTGCTGCTGGTCAATTTCATAGGTATGGAATTGTGCCGAAGCGGTTTTCTGCTGCGCCAGGTCCATATATTCAAAGCTATGGCAGTTACGGCATTCACGCGAGTCGTTACCCTTCATCCGGTCCCACACCCGCTGCGCCATTGCCAGGCGATGCTGTTCATATTTTTCCGGCGTATCAATCAGCCCGGTCATTGAGCCATAAATATCGCGCAGCCCTTCAAACTTGCTGATCATCATCGGAATAAAAGGCTTGGGCACATGGCAGTCAGAACATGTGGCCTTGAACCCGGATGCATTGGTATAGTGCGAGCTTTGCATGTATTCTGTATAAGCATGGTCACGCATTTCATGACAACTGATACAGAACTTTTCCGAGCTGATATAGCTCATCGTCATGTTAAAGCCCAACACACCGACCAGCGCAATGACGATACCTGCCACCAGCAATGTTCCGAGCGCCATCCGGCTTGGCCTGCACCACCATCGGAAAAACCGACGGATCAGGCCCGGCTTCTTGTCCGTCTGGGGCTTTTCTTTTTCATTGTCCATCTTGTTCACCTTTAAGCGATGTCACACGAAATATCATTCAAAGCCCGTTGAACGCTGGAATTCATTGGGAACAATCGGCACTGCCGTTGTCTGCGGCACATGGCAAGACAAGCAGAAGTAACGGTTCGGTGCAATCTGGTCCGTGGTCATGCCGCCACTGGTGACAAAGTGCGTGGCGCTCAACCGCGTGGCCCCTGCCGCACGGTAGCCTTTAAGGCCATGGCAGGTCAGACAGCGGTTGGTATTGGCTGTCACCTGATAACCGTCAACGCTGTGCGGAATCAGCGGCGGCTGGTTCACATAGTTCAGCGGAAAACGGTCCTGCTGGCGGGGTGGATCTTTGAACGGATCAATCGTCCTGCTGTATTCCGGGGACTGATCCAGATCCACATCCTGGTTATCTCCTTGCTGCTGGGCCATGACGGGCAGCACAAATAATCCGAGCAGGCACAAACCGCTGACGGCTCTTTTTATTATCTTAAAGGTGGCAATCATTTTTGATCCCCTGGCTGATAAAATTTCGTTTGGATAGAAAACACCTTTTGCGAACAAACATCAATGCATCGTCCACAACGGGTACATTCGCTGCTGAGAACCAGCGGGCTGTCCTGCTTTCCGAACACAGGTTTAGTCAGCACGTGTGCCTCCGGGCAGATGTTCACACAATCCATGCACTTATTGCATGCATCGCGTTTGTCTGCTGCGACATGAATAACGCTCTTGCTGCCCAGTGCGCTGTACAGCGCCCCGATCGGGCACAGATGCCCGCACCAGCCATGTTTGAGCACCAGCAGATCCAGCAGGAATATGGTTAACAGCACCCACAATCCGGCACCAAAGCCGAATACCAGCAGGCGCCAGACAGAGTCAAAATTGGCAGCCTGCCCGGCTGAAGAAATAATCCCCCGGCCCAGCGTTGCAACCGGGTTGAGCCACTCCCATACCAGCACACCGCTGGCAGCACTGCCTGCCAGCACAGCAATCAGTATGAAGTAACGCAGTTTTCTCGAAATCGTGATATGGGTGCGGATATTGAGCTTACGCCGCAGCCAGGCCGCCAGGTCCGCAATCGGATTGAACGGGCAGACCCAACTGCAAAACACCCGGCTGGCCACCACCGAATAAAACACCAGCACAATGATGGCACCCAGCAACACCGTGAATTCAGGCCAGTACCCTGTCACCAGGCTTTGCAGCATGACCAGAGGGTCGGTGATCGGGATCGTATCCAGGAACAGGCTGCTGCTGTAGTTGCCCTTGAGAATCCACAGGCCCCAGATCGGCCCGCTCAAAAACAGCATCAGAATAAACAACTGACTTAACCGCCGCAGCAGCAGGAAGCGGTGGCTGTAAAACCAGCCAAATTTCTCTTGCGCTTCGCGACCGGCATGTTGAGGTGCATTGGCCATTTACTGCCCTCCCCCTTCTGGCCGGCGGATATCCATCGGCACGCTGGAAGGCACCAGCGGCTGTCCGGCCCTTTCGCGCTCCTGCCAGCCAAAGCGGTAATGGTATCCCAGCTCCCCTCTGGCAACCGACAGCGGCAATACCTTGATGGCCGCTTCGTCCAGCACACAGGCTTTCTCACACTTGCCGCAGCCGGTGCAGTGTTCGCTGTGCACCACCGGAATCCATTTGGCATGCTCACCGGTTCTTTGATCATGCTGCGGCTCCAGCGAGATCGCATCCCCCAGCACCGGGCAAATGTTGTAACACACCTCACAACGCAGGCCCTGCCACGCCAGGCAGTTTTCCTGGTCCAGCAGCACCGCCAGCCCCATGCGCGAGTCTCTGATATCGGTCAGCTTCGGGTCCAGCGCGCCGCTCGGGCATTCCACCACACAGGGAATGTCTTCGCACATTTCGCACGGAATATCTCTGGCAATGAAGTACGGTGCCCCCACTGCATTATTTGGCGTGGACTGGGTTGCCAGCTTCAGCGTATCGTAAGGGCAGGCCTGCACACACTGTCCACAACGCACACAGGCCGCCACAAAGTCGTCGATGGCTCCGGGCGGCAGCAGGCGGATTTCATTATGCGCCTGCGCCTGCCTGGCCGGTATACCAAACAGAACCGCGAGCCCGACCACGCCGCCTGCGCCGCAAATCGCGTCACGCAGTAAGCGCCTTCTGGACAGTGATTCTGGTTTGGTTGCCATCAGTCATTCACTCTCAACTGTGCTGTATCAGGCCTTTTCGACCCGCACCGCGCACTTCTTGAAATCCGTCTCTTTCGACAACGGATCGGTTGCATCCAGCGTAATCGCATTGGCCAACTGCGATGCATCAAAGAACGGGATAAACACCACGCCTTCAGGCATCTTGTTGCGCCCACGCGTTTCCACCAGCGAAGTAATCTCACCGCGCCGCGAAATGATCTTGACCTTATCACCGCGCCGCAACTGGCGTTTTTGCGCATCAACCGGGTTCATGAACAGCACCGCCTGCGGGAACGCACGGTGCAGCTCAGGCACACGGCGCGTCATGGTGCCGGTATGCCAGTGCTCAATCACACGGCCGGTACAGAACCACAGGTCATACTCTTTATCGGGCATTTCAGCCGGTGGTTCATAAGGCAGGGCAAAAATGACTGCCTTACCGTCTTTGTTGCCGTAGAAGTTGAACTTCTGCCCCGGTTTCACATACGGGTCATAGCCCTCGCTGTAACGCCACAGCGTTTCCTTGCTGTCCACCACCGGCCAGCGCAAACCGCGTGCCTTGTGATAGAGCTCAAAGTCAGCCAGGTCATGCCCGTGCCCACGCCCGAAGGTGGCATATTCCTCGAACAGCCCTTTCTGGATGTAATAACCAAAGTCTTTCGACTCGTCGTTAAGCAGTCCGGCAGGAATATCGCTCAGCGGGTATTTATCGACCTGGCCGTTGGCAAACAGCACCTGGTAGAGCGTCTTGCCGCGGAATTCAGGATTCTTGGCCAGCAACTCGGCCGGCCAGACTTCGTCCGTCTTGAAGTATTTGGAAAACTCCACCAACTGCCACAAGTCAGACCTGGATTCACCCGGCCCCTTGATCGCCTGGCGCCAGAACTGGCAACGCCGCTCGGCGTTACCATAGGCGCCCTCTTTTTCCACCCACATGCTGGTAGGCAGAATCAAGTCGGCAGACAGCGCGCTGACCGTCGGGTACGGGTCAGACACCACAATAAAGTTGCGCGGGTCGCGCCAGCCTTTCATGCGGTCTTCATAAATGTTGGGGCCGGCCTGCATGTTGTTGGTGGTCTGCGTCCAGTACGCATTCAGCTTACCATCGCGCAACGCCCGGTCCTGCGCCACCGCATGCAGCCCCTGTTCAGGCTGAATGGCGCCATCAGGCAGCTTCCAGATTTTTTCAGAAAACTTCCGGTGTTCCGGGTTCGCCACCACCAGGTCAGCCGGCAGGCGGTGCGCAAACGTGCCCACTTCACGTGCCGTACCACAGGCAGAAGGTTGCCCGGTCAGCGAGAACGGGCCGTTGCCCGGCAGCGAAATCTTGCCGGTCATCAGGTGCAGGTTGTAGATCAGGTGGTTGGTCCACACACCGCGTACGTGCTGGTTCACCCCCATACACCACAGCGACATCACCTTCACATTCGGGTCGGCATACAGTTTGGCCAGTGCCGTGATCTGCTCGGCCGGCACACCGGACTCCTTGGACACCTTTTCCAGCGTGTATTCAGAGAGGAACTGCTTGTACTCCTCAAACGTCATCGGTTCCGAAGCGCCGCTGTTGGCGTTGGCTGCCTTCTGCTCCAGCGGGTGGTTCGGACGCAGGCCATAGCCAATATCGGTTGCACCTTTGCGGATATTCACGAAGTTATCCATGAACTCTTTATTCACCGCATTGTTCTGAATCAGGTAATTGGCGATGTAGTTCAGAATCTTCATCTCCGTTTGCGGAGTGAACACCATCTTGATATCGGCCAGATCGCAACTGCGGTTCAGGAAGGTGGAGAGCACCACCACTTTCACATTCGGGTTGGACAGGCGCCTGTCGGTCAGACGCGACCACAGAATCGGGTGCGCCTCGGCCATGTTGGAGCCCCACAGCACAAACGCGTCACCCAGCTCGAAGTCGTCATAACACCCCATGGGCTCGTCCATCCCGAACGAACGCATGAAACTGACCACCGCCGAAGCCATGCAATGCCGCGCATTGGGGTCAATGTTGTTGGAGCGCAAGCCCGCTTTGAACAGCTTGGCTGCCGCATAGCCTTCCCACACAGTGGACTGGCCCGACATGAAAATACCCGCCGCATTAGGCCCGTTCTTGAGCGCCGCCTTGTATTTCTCGCTCATGATGGTGAAAGCCTTATCCCACGATACCGGGGTGAACTCACCATTTTTATCATACTGGCCATTGGTCATGCGCAACAGCGGCTGCTTGACGCGGTCCTGCCCGTACATGATCTTGGGCAGGAAATAGCCCTTGATACAGTTCAGCCCCTTGTTAACCGGCGCTTCCGGGTCGCCCTGCGAAGCGACCACACGCCCGTTTTGCACCCCCACCAGAACGCCGCAACCCACGCCGCAATAACGGCATGGCGCCTTACTCCAGGTAATGCTTTTATCCGCATCACTTTGAGCCAGGACTTTGATGGGTATCGTAACACCAGCAACGGTAGCCGCAGCGGCAGCGGCATTTGCTTTCATAAATTCACGGCGTTTCATGGGGTAACCTCAGCTTCTTCATCTTGTTGATGGTAGACCAGAGACACAGCCAGTACTCCAGGAATATCCTCTTGTATTGACTGCATTTTTTGATACAGGAGATCGGCGTCATCAGACTCCATCAGAACCACCAGCTTGCAACCCTCTTCATTGGTCGCAAACACTTCAGCTTCAGGAATCTCTGAAATGCGTTCAGTAACGGCTGCAAGTTGTTCAGGTACACATTGAACAACCAGACTGCATACATGCCAAATGGGTTGAGTCATCGCGGGCTCCTAGCGTTTTTTATCAGGTGCACTGACATGCGAATTGGCAATATTGTTTGAATCCATTCTATTCAGAAAATGCCATCAACACCAGTGTTAAAGGGGTCATGTTTTTAGTGAATAAGAATCATTTATTACCAGCCCCTGATCCTGTTTTTTGAACCACGTCTCTTTTTTAGTTTGGATGTATTTGAACTTACATTTCGTATGTTCAATATTTCACGAAATCCATATGATGTATTCTTTTTACCTCATTTGATATAAATCAAATCCGGCATACAACAATCAAGCACGAATCAGGCGTTAAAAAGACGCCAAACTGCCAGCATCCTCCCGTTAAACCATTTTCCAACCCCTTTTACTGCAACGCATATTTATCAGCAGCCGCTCCAATGCCATTCCGCAATGGCTATGCTGAATGCCAGATCCAGTGCCAACCCAACACCGGTTGATGGCACTTGCAGCAGCACCATCACAAAACCGCAAATTCAATTAGAATTTGGCTATTTATTTGACCAGTCAGATACTGTCATGTCACATTTTGACCGCAACAACTTCAGGCTTGAGCGCTCCCTCGGGCAATACATCCATCTGCTCAACCTGTACAAAGACAAACTGCTGGGCAGCCACCCTGACATGCAGGACATTACCGTCGCGCAGTTCAAGGTATTGCTGCTGCTCTCGCGAGTCAAAACCATGAAACCCAGCGACTTGTGGCAAACACTGCAGGTGGACAGCGCGGCCATCACCCGCATGCTGGACCGGCTGGAGAAAAAAGGACTGATTTTGCGTGAGCGCAGCACAACAGACCGCAGGCAGATTGACATCCGCCTGTCAGCACAGGGAAAGGCGGTTGCCAGACGCATCCCGCAGATTGCCGCAGACACACTCAACCAGTTGACCGACTGCCTGAGCGAAAAAGAGCTGACACAGTTCATGCATCTGCTTGTCAAAATTCTGCGCCACGGCCACATGCTGCCGGATACCTAACGCACGCACAACACACGCATAACACACCGCCCCCATTTTTGAGCAGGATGCACACATGAGCAACGAAACCACTGAAACTGCACCGCAACCGGCAACCCCACCTGCCCAGCCGGCAGAAACCCCGGTGAACCGGATGAAAAAAAAGCGCCGCCTATACCTGGCGCTGCTGGCCCTGGTGGTCGTACTGGGCGTTGCGGCCTGGCTGGCACACTATATGGTGGTCGGCCGGTTTTATGAAGAAACCGACGACGCCTACGTCAACGGCAACATCGTGCCCATTACCCCGCGTGTGGCAGGAACCATCATCAGCATCACAGCTGACGATGGCGACTACGTTGAGGCCGGCCAGATCCTGATACAGCTTGACCCGAGCGACACCAGCGTCACACTGCAAAACGCACAGGCCACGCTGGCGCAAACCGTGCGCCAGGTGCGCGGGCTGTACAGCAATGCCGACAACGCACAGGCACAGGTCAGAACCAGCCAGGTTGCTTACGAGCGCGCCCGGGCCGACTACAACCGCCGCCAGCAACTCGCCAACAGCGGCGCCATTGCCTCTGAAGAGCTTGCACACGCGCGCGATACGCTCAACAGCGCCCAAAGCGCACTGGATGCAGCCCGGCACGCCCAGCAAACCAGTTGGGCACTGGTCAATGACACCGAACTGGCCACCCACCCCGAAATCAGTGCGGCCAGCGCCCAGGTGTTGCAAGCCTATCTGGACCACAGCCGCACCGAAGTGCGCGCGCCGGTCAGCGGCTATGTGGCCAAGCGCTCGGCACAGGTAGGCAGCCACGTCAGCAGCGGCGAAACACTGCTCACGGTGGTGCCGCTGGACCAGGTATGGATTGACGCCAACTTCAAAGAAAACCAGATGCGCGACATGCGCATCGGCCAGCCGGTAGACATTACCACCGACCTTTACGGCAGCAAAGTGCATTACCGCGGCACCATTGAAAGCCTGGGCATCGGCACCGGCAGCGCGTTTTCACTGCTGCCCGCGCAAAACGCCACCGGCAACTGGATCAAAATTGTGCAGCGCCTGCCGGTACGCATCCGGCTGCAGCCCGACAACCTGGACACACATCCGCTGCGCATTGGCCTGTCCTCCACCGTCACGGTTGACCTGCGGGTGCAGGACGGCACGCTGCTGCCACAACAGCCGGTTGCACAGCCACGGCTGAGCACACAGGTATTTGACCATGAGATGATCGAAGCCCATGCGCTGATTGAGCGCATCATCCGAGAAAACTCGGCCCAACCGGAATCCCCAGCAACACCTGCACCATGAATGCCTCAGAGTTCCGCCCCACGCATCTGATTCTGGCGGCCATCGGCCTGTCGCTGGCCACCTTCATGCAGGTGCTCGACAGCACCATTGCCAACGTGGCGCTGCCCACCATTGCCGGTAACCTGGGTGTGAGCTCCGACCAGAGCACCTGGGTCATCACCTCGTTTGCCGTGTGCAACGCCATCGGCCTGCCGCTGACCGGCTGGCTGGCGCGCCGCGTTGGGGAAGTGCGGCTGTTTGTCATCTCCGTCATCCTGTTTGTCATCACCTCGTTTTTATGCGGCGTGGCGCAGTCCATTACCGAACTGGTCATCTTTCGCGCCCTGCAGGGGTTTGTTGCCGCCCCCATGTTCCCGATCGCACAGACGCTGCTGCTGTCCATCTTTCCGCGTGAAAAACGCGGCATGGCACTCGCCCTGCTGGCCATGGTCACCACCGTGGCACCTATCGCCGGACCCATCAGTGGCGGCTGGCTCACCGACAACTACTCCTGGCCATGGATCTTTTTCATCAACATTCCCATTGGCCTGTTTGCCGCATTCGTTGTTTACCAGCAGCTTTCCAGGCGTCCCGAAATACGCGAGAAAGCGCCGGTTGACTTTGTCGGGCTGGGCTTTCTGACTTTAGGCGTAGGCCTGCTGCAAGTGGTACTCGACAAAGGCAACGACCTGGACTGGTTTGCCTCCAGCTTCATTGTCGTCAGCAGCATTCTTTCGGCCATCATGATCGTGGCATTTGTCATCTGGACACTGACCAGCGAGCACCCGATTGTCGACCTGCGCCTGTTGCGCTACCGCAATTTCGCGGTAGGCACCGTCACACTGACGCTGGGGTTTGCCGCGTTTTTTGCCATCAACCTCATCATGCCGCAATGGCTGCAAACGCAGATGCACTACACGCCGATCTGGGCCGGGCTGGCGGTAGCACCCATGGGCATCATGCCGTTTTTGCTCACACCACTGGTGGGCCGCTTTGCGCCCAGCATCGACATGCGCCTGCTGGTCACGCTGTCATTTGCCATCATGGGTGCGGCCTCCTTCATGCGCGCGGGCTTTAACACCGATGTCAACTACGCCCACATTGCCCAGGTACAGTTTTTCATGGGCATAGGCACTGCAGTGTTTTTCATGCCGCTCACCACCATACTGCTGTCAGAAATTCCGCCGCACAAAATCGCCGAAGCCTCAGGGCTTGCCACCTTTATCCGCACGCTGGGCAGCAGTTTTTCAGCCTCGCTGTCCACCTGGATCTGGGGCAGGCGCGCGGTGTTTCACCATGCGCAACTCGGAGAACACATCAACCTGCAAACGCCTGCCACCCTGGACTACCTGAACCAGTTGGGCGGCCCTTCCCCGGCGGCGTATGCCCAGCTTGACCGGGTGCTCACGCAGCAGGCGTACATGATGTCCACCATCGACTACTTCACCCTGCTGGGCTACCTGTTTCTGGCGCTCATTATCACCATCTGGTTTGCCAGGCCACCTTTTATCAAAAGCCGGCATTAACGCATTTGCCGGCTGCCCCGCGGCAAATGCCACCATGGCAGCCAAGCGTTTGCTTCTGGAGTAACATGCCATCAAACAACTGCAACAAGGGCTGTGCAATGAATTCATCTGCCAATTCAGATAACCAACTCCCACACAACATTGAAGGCCGGCCGGCAGAAGTCGGCGGCATCTCGATTACCCGCTTGCTGCCCACCCGCAACAAGCGCATGGTCGGTGCCTGGTGCTTTCTGGACCATGCCGGGCCGGTAGACTTTGCCGCCGACCAGGGCTCATACGTTTTCCCGCACCCGCACATCGGGCTGCAAACCTTCACCTGGATGATCAAAGGCGAAATACTGCACCGTGACAGCCTGGGCAACTCGCAGGTGATACGCCCCGGGCAGGTCAACCTGATGACCGCCGGCAAAGGCATTGCCCACTCGGAAGATTCAGTCCATGCTGGCGGCAGCATGCACCTGGCGCAGTTGTGGATTGCACTGCCCGATGCGCAGCGCAACAGCCCGCCGGCATTTCAAAATTACCCGGTGCTGCCCGTCATCGCCCAAAACGGTTTCGAGCTGACCGTGCTGGTCGGCGACATGCTCGGCCAGACATCACCCGTCAAGGTCTACAGCCCCCTGCTCGGGCTGAACCTGAAAACCCAGGCCCAGGCCGACCTGACGCTGCCGCTGAACAGCGCTTTTGAACACGCCGTGGCCGCACTCGAAGGCGAGGTGCTTGTCAATGGTGAAACCGTCACACCCGGTTTTCTGTACTATCTGGAACCGGGGCAAACCGAAATCCGCATCCAGACCCACGGCACGGCGCAGGCGCTGCTGATTGGCGGCAAGCCGTTTGAAGAAGACATCATGATGTGGTGGAATTTTGTCGCCAGAACGCAAGACGAAATTGAACAGGCCATTCAGCAGTGGAACGCTGGCGATAGCAACCGCTTTGCCCCGGTGCAGGACAACACCGATCCGCCTACCCCGGCCCCGGTGCTCGATGGCGTGCACCTGAAAGCGCGGCGCTGATCATTTGCCCCGCCCTCGCATAACCCTTATCCTGCTTTACTCTGCTTTATTCTGCCGGATAAGTGCCATACCTGGATTGCATATGCTGCTCAAATTCAGGTGTGGCGCGGATTTCCCAGAACGATGAATCCACCGCGTCCAGGCGGCACTGCTGAACACCCTGCTGATATGCAATAAACCGGCCATCAATGGTCTGGTGTATGCCGCGGTATAGCGCCCAGAAATCCTCATTGCTCAGCAACCAGCCATCCTGCGAACACAGTTCAATATCAGCCGCGTTTTCCCCGCAGCATTCCTCAACCCGAATACGCCACCGGTCTACCTGGAAAAACTGGGCGATATCACCGGCAAATGTATTCATGTCAAAAAGCGCCTGCTTTGGCCCATGCTGTGGAATAGTGACCATATGCGTTCCCCGTTACTGCTCAGGATGTCAATGCTCAACACAGGCCAGATGATAAATGAATCCATGCGCCTGTCAATTGCTGTGGCAATTCTGCACTCCAGCCTCAAGCAGAACTTGTCCCCTGCTTGTTTTTCAGCGCCCGCAGCGCTATATTATCAGCCCCGTTTGGCAGCGTATTCATCCCGGCCCCTCTGCGAACCCCTGGCAGCTAACGCAATACCATTAGCACAATACAGCTAACGCGACACAGTAGTTACGTTAATGCAATGCAGCGGCCTGCATATCTTTTTCAGAGAAACGATACGTCATTTACCCCTCTTTTGTTACGTACTCAGGCACGCCGTTTGAATATATAGCATTCATTTCCAAAAATCACCCGCTTTAATCCCCCGGTTTTTCCCAGTACGACACCTTCTCCGTATACCGCTCCACATCATCCATGCCGTCAGCACCAACCTCCAGGTTCATTTTTTCGCTCAGCATTTTTCTCAAGTGCGCCAACCTGTGGGCAATGGCGTGCCTGTCAATAAACTCGGTGGTTTCAGTACAGTACGCCTCTTGCTGGCGGGCACTACCAGATACATAGTGATCCGTGTGGTAGTAATACCTAGCAATATTTCTCAATGAAATGAGAAGATAGTCTATTTCAGATAATATGAAAAGGACATCTTCTCCGGAAATTTTGATTGCTCTGTTTTCCTGCCGCATAAACCTGCCTCCTGAATACACTACCTCATTGTGCCAAAAATCAATATAGGAAATACCATCCACATGCCCTTGGTGCACAACTGTGGCAGCTCCAGCCAAAGCCTGCTAAAGTTAGGCGCTGAAGGTTGTATACATTCAAATAAGCACCCCCCTCAAATGTTCCAAAAGCCAGACAAGGCAACTGCATTGCAATGAGAAAAAAACTGCGTACCAAATTGCGTATTCTTCTGATCGGGATTGTCGTATTCATCATCGCGTCCTGGATTTCAGTGTACAGCTATGGCATTTTTGCCAAGCGTGTTCAGGGCGAGCCGAGTTACGCATTGCCGGTGCAGGCTGACCAGAGCTCGCTGGACCATGCCATTGAGCCGCAGTGGCAGGCACACCCGGGGCAAACCGGCATGGTGCTGCTGCAGGATAACCTGGACGCGTTCATGATCCGCGCCATCACGGCACGCGAAGCCGGGCGCAGCCTGGACCTGCAATACTACATCTGGCACGACGACCTCACCGGCCATCTGCTGGACATGGAAGTATTGCGCGCGGCCGACCGTGGTGTGCGCGTACGCATGCTGCTTGACGATATGAATGCCCACGGGCGCGACAGCATGCTGGCCGCGCTGGACATGCACCCCAATATCGAGGTGCGCCTGTTCAATCCAACGCGCGCGCGTGACAGCGGTTTTTTCCGCGGCGTGGAGATGATGCTGCGCATTTTCAGCGTCAACCGCCGTATGCACAACAAAGCCTGGATTGCCGATGGCCGGGTTGCTGTGGTGGGGGGGCGCAATATTGGCGACGAATATTTTGACGCCTCGGACAACACCAACTTTTTTGACGTGGACCTGCTGATCAGCGGTGACGCGGTTGCCGAAACATCGTCGATTTTTGACGACTTCTGGAACAGCAAAGCCGCTATTCCGCTCAGCGCGCTGGTACAGCCCGACAACAAAACACTGGACCAGTTGCGGGAACGTATTGACGCCCGCTTGACCAGCCTGGGCGCAAAGCCTTATATCGAAAAACTGCACCAGTCCACCAGCATCCGTGACATATACACCGGCGAGCGCCCGGTGCACTGGTCGTCTGAAGTGCATGTGTATTCCGACCCGGCCGACAAAGCTTTTGGCAGGGGCCAGTTCAGGTGGCTGGTGCATGACCTGCTGCCGGTGTGGAAAAATGCTACCGAGCACATCGAACTGATCTCGCCCTACTTTGTGCCGGGGCAGGACGGGATGGAACTGTTTGAATACATGCGAAGCCGCCATGTGGAGATTGATGTGCTGACCAACTCGCTGGCCGCCACCGATGTGATGCTGTCGCACAGCGGTTATGCGCCTTACCGCAGCCCGCTGCTGCAAGCTGGCGTGAACCTGTATGAGCTCAAACCCTTTGGCACAGCGGATAAAAGCCTGCTTGGCTCCAGCGGCGCCAGCCTGCACACCAAGGCGTTTTTGGTGGACGGCAGAATCGGCTTTGTCGGCTCGTTCAATTTTGACCCGCGCTCCATACGCCTGAACACCGAAATGGGCATTATTTTTGAAGAACCCACCGTTGTGGCCGAACTGGAAGAAGAATTCAACCGGCGCACCAGTTCCACGTACAGCTACCAGGTGTTGCTTGACCATGGGCAAATGCGCTGGAAAGACCGCTCGTCTGACGATCAAATACACATCTGGACGCACGACCCGCAAACCAAATGGTGGCAGCGCGCTACCGTCAAGGTCATGAGTTGGCTGCCAATTGAATCGCAGCTTTAATACACCTGACTGTACCAAGTCCAAATAAAAACCATGCAACGCAAACGCACCCTCACCAGCCTGGCACTCCTGTTGTTGCTGACCGCCATGCTTTACCTGTTCCTGCCCGGATGTGCGCAAAGCATGTTTTACTACCCCGACAACAAAGACTGGGGCGACTCACCGGCCAACGAACAACTGGCATTTGAAAATGTGTATTTTCCAAGTGCCGACGGCACCTTGCTGCACGCCTGGTTTGTGCCCGCCACCGGCACTTCGGCCGATACGGCCAAAGGCACCGTGGTTCATGTGCATGGCAATGCCGGCAACATGACAACGCACTGGGCGTTCGTCAGCTGGCTGCCGGCCCTGGGTTACAACGTGCTCACATTTGACTACCGGGGTTACGGTGAATCACAGGGCCGCCCGACCCCGAAAGGGCTGTTTGAAGACACGCAAAGCGCCATCCGCTACGCCCGCACCCGGGCCGACGTCAACCCCGACAGGCTGCTCGTCATTGGCCAGAGCCTGGGCGGCACCAACGCCATTGCCGCCGTTGGCGCCATGCCGACCCAAGAGCACCTGGGCATTTGCGCCATGCTGATTGATTCCACCTTTTTTTCCTACTCCAGCATTGCCAATGAAAAACTGCCTGGTGCCGGCCTGCTGATGAACGACGATTACAGCGCCGAGCGCTATATCGCCTCACTGTCGCCCATTCCGGTATGGTTCACCCACGGCACGGCTGACAGCATCATCCCGCACCAGCACAGCCAGCGCCTGTACGAACTGGCCGGTCCGCCCAAAGACATCTCCATCATACAAGGCCGGGGGCACATCGCCACACTGACCATTCCCGCCTACCGGCAGCAGGCCGATGCCTTCTTTCAACATGCGCTGCAAACATGTCAACCTGCCATGGCCGCAAGGAACGAAAACCCATGACAAAGATTGCACTCAAACGCGTTTGTGACAACGCTGACCCGCACGACGGCTACCGCGTGCTGGTAGACCGCCTGTGGCCGCGCGGCGTTAAAAAAGAAGCGCTTCAATACGACCTGTGGGATAAAGACATTACCCCGTCCAGCGAGCTGCGCCAGTGGTTTCACGCCGACCCGCAAAATCGCTGGGATGCATTTTCAAAGAAATATCAGGAAGAATTGAACCACTCTCAGGCGGTCAAAGACTTTATCACGCTGCTACACGACCACCCCACCGTCACACTGCTGTATGCCTCCAAAGACACAGTGCATACGCATGCCAAGGTGCTCAAGGCGTATCTGGAAAAACATCTCCAATTAAAATAGCGTATTCTGGCAACAAAACTGCACAGGAAAAGTATATGAAACTTTATCTGTATGACCACTGCCCTTTTTGTGTCCGTGTGGAAATGGCGGCACACTACAAACAAATACCACACGAAAAAGTCTACCTGCTCAATGACGATGAAGCCACCTGCCTGGCCCTGATCGGCAGCAAACAGGTTCCCATTTTGCAACTGGACGACGGACAATGCATTGCAGAAAGTCTGGACATTGCCCGGCTGCTCGACCAGATGAACGACGATGTTCCTGCACTGCGCCCACTGGACATGGCCGATACCGTTACAACACACTTTGATACGGTTGCCATGCACACGCGCTGCCTTTTGTACCCGCGCAACATCATGATCGGCCTGCCCGAGTTTGCCACCCAGTCAGCCCGTGACTACTTCCAGCACAAAAAAGAAAAAACCATTGCACGCACCTTTGCCCAGGCCATGCAGGAAACCGCTGAACACCAGGCCACAACACAGGCCATGCTGGCCGGGCTGCCTGCCCTGCCAGCACCTGCACAGCACGACAACACCCTGGGCTGGGATGACATCATGATCTACCCGCTGCTGCGCAACCTGACCATCGTCAAGGGGCTGCAATTTCCGCCGGCCGTTATCGACTACATTGAATCCGTTGCCGACCTGACCCAGACCGACACCTATTTCGACCGCGCGGTATAGGTATAGCATCGCATTACACAGCGGGACCGTGCTGAATTTGCCGCATCAGGCGCATTCAACACAACACACCGCACAGGCAAAACGCCCGAACCGCACACCAGGCGTATGCCAGGTGCATACAAGACAGGCCCTGAAAAGGGCCTGCTTTTTTTCTGCGGATTAAAAAGGACTTACCTTGGCTTATAGCCGATGTTGTCCAGATGCGCCTGCACACTCACGCCCTGCTTGTTTTTCAGCGTCAGATCGGCCTTAACGGGGTTATCATCCTCATCCAGCAGTTGCCTGATTTTGCTGCTTTTCCCATCCTTAATCAGGTGAAATGGCGTATTGCCCTCATTGTCCTGCACATTCATATCGGCCCCGGCTTCGCACAGCTCGCGAACAGAGTCGGACATGAACGAATCCTCGGCATACATCACGGCATAATGCAGCGGGGTATAACCCAGCTTGTTTTTACCGTTAATGTCTGCGCCCTTTTCCATCGCCAGTTTGATGATATCTTCAAGGTCAAAGCCGTCAAAATCATAGACCAGGTGCAGCACATTGTTGCCGTCAGGGTCCACATCCACCACCGGCACACCGGCCATGATCATGGACATGGTCGCCCCTTCCACATCATGTCCGTTATCCTTCTCTTCACTCAATGTGGAAATCAGGTGCGCCAGCGCGTTCTTCCCTTCGTGGTCTTTGTGCGCAGCATCAAAGCCGAACTTCACCACCTTCATGAACATTTCATCCGACCCGCCATAAGACAGACAGTAATAAAACAGCGGCGTGCGCCCCAGGTTATCCAGCACATCGTTTTTCAGCCCCGCCTCTCTAAGCAGTTCCAGCGCCCCTTCAATCAGGTGTGGGTAGCGCTGCTGAATGGCATGGTGAAAAGGCGTCATGCCCTGCGCATCCTTCACATTGGGGTTCGCGCCCACGTCCAGCAGCTTTTTCACATGCTGGAGCTTGAGCATTTTGCCCAGATGCACGTTTTTATCCGTTTCCCGCTCGGCACAGGCTTGCAGCAGACGCTCGTCAAGCTCGGCCTGTTCCTGTTCGTTAGCCGCACGCGCGTAAAGCGGCTTGAGGGTTTTAGCCACCTCCTGCATATAGGCGTTGACGCGCAACATCTCTTCATATTTTTCAACCTGTTGCGCAGGGGTAAGGCCCTGGTTGTCCGTCTTGTTGGCGAGTTTAGGGTTCTGCATTTCCTCCTTGGCCTTGGCTAAAAGACGTTGTGCAAAATCCTCACAATAGTGCGCGATATACCCTGGAATGTTATAGCCCTCATCATTGAGCACGTTGAGATCAATCTGCTGCTCTTTCAAAACCCGCTGCGCCAGTTCCACAGGCATGTGCAGGAACGCGTGGTGCAACCCGCCCACGTCGTTGAGCCTGGCACCCTGGTCCAGCAGAACGCCGAGCACTTTGGGATCGTACAGAAACCTGTCTACCAGCAGGCTGTCATGCAGAAAACGGGTGGTGTTGATATCAAACCCGGTTTTTTTAATCGCATCAATCACTTTATGCAGGCCGTGCTCATAAAGATAACCGACATAGAAAACAGTCTGCCCATCACCCTGATAGTCAAACTCAAGCCCGCCACCCAGTAACAGCAAAATGGCCTGCTCCACTTTCTCTTTCAGCGCCGCATCGGGTTCACCTTCCTTGAGCAGCTCATGAAACACAATCAGCCATAAAGAATTGTCTTTATTGCGGCCAACGTAGTACATCTCGGCCTTTAAAGGTATGCCGCTGTCAATGACGCCCTGGATGCGCTGCAAATCGAGTGATGCCACGGCTTCGGATGCAGCCTTGAACTCCTCTCTTGAGAACTTCTTTTTGCCCACAGATTTCTTGGTCTGCTCGTCATCATCGTCATCGTCATCATCATCATCATCATCATCATCATCATCATCATCATCATCGTCATCGTCGTCGTCATCGGCACCGTATTCCTCCACCTGCGCCTTGAATGCATCAATCGACGAACATGCCACGTCATCGGTAATGATGTCTTCCAGCAATGATTTGGATGTTTCAATGTCGTACAGCTCGTCAATCACCTCGGCCAGATCCCGCGCCACCCAGCCGGTAATACTGCCGCTGCTGTAATAGTCTGAAAGGTAACGTCCTCTTGCCAGCAACGCCTGAAAAAACAGTTCCGCAAACTCTTTATCGTTTTCAATCTGCTCTGACAGGCCCATTTCCGCCAGCATGCCCACACCCGCCATAAAGTGCTGGTCATCGCGCTGAACACACTGCGAGGCGATAAACTCCAGAATCAGCGGATCTTTGCTGATACCATGCATCGCGAGCAGTATCGGCACCTGCAGCGAGTGATGGGGGTTAAAACGGTCATAAAAGAAACGCACACTGTCTTCCAGCGAATTACAAAAATCAATGTAGTTGCGCAAATACTTTTGATCTGCCCGCGCCAGCTCAAACGCTTCATCAGCCCCGTAAGGCGTTTCCTCATTTTTAAACAGCGGCTTGTCGTCCTGGTTGTAATCGATGATTTTCTGCAAATAGGCCGCTATCAGCTCCCTGAGGTCTTCGTGCTCGGCTGCTGCACGGTAAAAAATGCCAACGCTGTTGTATTCAGGCTGATACGCTTCATCCCTGAAACTTTCAAAATCACCATCCTCATCACGGCTGCCGTATTCAATACCGTTATACTCGCTTATGCTCTCGGCAATATCGTCAAAATTCTCAATCTGAAACTCAAGCATCGCCTGAATCGAAGCCTTATCCTGCAGGTCAACCACAAACTCCATCGCGTCCATGTCATAGTCAGACACATCGCCTTCACGCTGGCGCACTATTTTTTCAGCCTCTGCGCGCGCCTTGCGGATAAAGTAGGTATCGGTAATGCCCATGAGTTTGTACCGGGTCAAAAGCGTGGCTTCAATCTCATCTGCTGTGGGCTTATCCGGGTCGACAATTTCATGTTTACCCGCTAGTGCGTAACCTGTCTGCTCCAATTTAGCTATCTCTTGCTGCAAATGTGCTTCCAGCGCCTGCCGGCTGTCAAACTGCGTTTTTTCAGGGTTTTCCACATCCTTCTTGTTATCGGAAATCGTCAGCTCCAGCTTGTCGTCCTCATATTCTGCCACCCATATGGATACATCCTGGTCAACACGACTGCGGTTAAAGTAAACATGACGAATTAACATGATTGCCCTTTCAAAATATAAAACTAAACTTCAACGCCGGCGAAAAAGCGCTAATCTATTTATCAATTGTTCAAAAAGTATATATGCATTCAATTCAATCCCAGCGGTAATAATTCCGGATTTGGGCGGCGGATTGTAATTGTTCATGCCCATGGCTCTCATCAGTTGGGACGCGTCACCCACACCACCCAGGCTCACACACACGTGAAGTCCTGCCGCATGCCGATGACCCGCCTTTTTACTCAAGCCCCGCTGGCAAATGCTTGCATTTATACCTGATCACTTTTAGTATGGATACTCTATCGATAGGGCAAAAATGAATGCAGATGCTGTCGACCAGCCACAACATAGAAGCAGGCTGCGCAGTTTGGCAGGGCGGGAGTATTTCATCCTCAAACGCAAGCTGCTGTGGCTGAAAAATGCCGGCCGCTATGCCGGCATAGATCCGCGCGCCAAACCCTGCACACATACTGTTTTCAAGCACCAGTCCATGCTGTTGCGCCCGCTGCGCCATGTGGACATGTACCTGCAACACAACAAGGTCACCAACCTGCGGCTGGCCATACGCCATATCAACGGCGTCACCATCCGCCCCGGCCAGACGTTTTCCATCTGGCGGCTGGTGGGCCGCCCCAGCGCGGCGCGCGGCTATCTGGAAGGGCTGGTTCTGCACAACGGGCAAATCGCCAAAGGCATTGGCGGCGGCCTGTGCCAACTGGGTAACCTGCTGTACTGGATGGCACTGCACTCCGACCTGACCATCAGCGAACGCTGGCGGCACGGGTTTGACGTGTTCCCCGACGTCAACCGCACCATTCCGTTTGCCTGCGGCGCCACACTGGCCTATAACTACATTGACCTGCAACTGAGCAACCGCACCAGCAACACCTACCAGATCAGGCTGTGGCTGGACGAAACCCATCTGCACGGTGAACTGCTGTCAGATTTTCCGCCGCACCACCGGTTTGACGTTTTTGAAACCGACCACGCCATCCGCCAGCAGCCATGGGGCGGCTACACACGCCATAACCGCATCTGGAAACAGGCCACCGACCTTGCCACCGGCAACACCAGCACCGAACTGGTGGCGGAAAACCACGCGATCATGATGTACGAACCGCTGCTGCCCGGTCAGTGAACCGCCAATAGACCCGCTCGCCCGCCGCATGGGTAATCGCTGTTAGCATATCTGCCCACTTCACACAAAATTCACAGTTTCTTCATGATCGGCGTTGAGAATAAGCGCACAGCAATTCATCAACGCCACCATGTTCCGCTACAACATAATCGAAACCCTGCTCCTGCTGCTGATCATCGGCGGACATTTCCTGATCCTGTCCTCCCTTTTTTCCGGACTTATCGCCGCACTGGTATTCAACCGCGCATTGAAAGAACATCAGTCATATACGCTCGCCATAATATTAACCACGGTGACCGGCGGCATTGCCTCGGCCTTGAACCAGTTGCTCGTCGCAGGCATTCACAGCCCTGTCATATTTCGGGTGGCATGTGAAAGCACCATCTACTACGGCATTTTGGCGCTGCTCAGGGTTGGCCTGATCGTGCTCATACACGGCAGGCAGCATCAAAAAAGCAATCTCATGGCAGACATCAGCTACTTTACCGTGCTCCATACTGCACTTTATCTTGCAACCGCATTCATATAATTCCGTGCTGTATGGCGGAACCCTTACGGCGCGTTGATGCATTGCTTTTGTCTTACAATCGCCCGATGCAAAACACCCCACTGAAACGCCCTGAACTGCTCTCCCCAGCCGGCTCGCTCAAAAGCCTGCGCTATGCGCTGGCCTATGGGGCTGACGCCATCTACGCCGGCCTGCCGCGCTACAGCCTGCGTGCACGCAACAACGAGTTCCGCAAACTCGAGCCGGTGGCGCAGGGCATCAGCTACGCGCATGCAGCGGGCAAGAAGTTTTTGCTCACGGTCAACCTGATGCCGCACAACAACAAGGTCGGCACCTTCATCCGCGACCTCACACCCGCAGTGGAACTCGGGCCTGATGCGCTGATCATGAGCGACCCCGGCCTGATCATGATGGTGCGCGAGCAATGGCCCGACATGCCCATTCACCTCTCGGTTCAGGCCAACACCATGAACTACGCCAGCGTACGCTTCTGGCAGCGCATGGGCGTGGCACGCATTATCCTCTCGCGTGAACTCTCTATTGCCGAAATCACCGAAATCCGCCAGCAGTGCCCCGACATTGAGCTGGAAGTGTTTGTGCACGGTGCGCTGTGCATTGCCTACTCGGGCCGTTGCCTGCTTTCAGGCTACTTCAACCACCGTGACGCCAACCAGGGCACCTGCACCAACGCCTGCCGCTGGCAGTACCAGGTGGCAGACGCCACTGAAACGCTCGAAGGCACGCTGCTGCCCAAACAGGAAGACGGCGTGATTGCCCGCCACCCGGCAGCAGATAAAGCCTATGTGATTGAAGAAACCGGCCGCCGCCAGGATGAATGGATGGAGATTGAAGAAGACGAGCACGGCACCTACATCATGAACTCGCGCGACCTGCGCGCCATACGCCATGTGCAAAAACTGGTCGAGGCCGGTATTGACTGCCTGAAAATCGAGGGCCGCACCAAGTCGCACTACTATGCCGCACGCACGGCGCAGATTTACCGCCAGGCCATTGACGATGCACTGGCCGGGCGCACGTTTGACCCTGCCCTGCTGCTGCAACTGGATGCGCTTGCCAACCGCGGCTATACCGAAGGCTTTTACGACCGCCACAGCAACGACGAAACGCAAAACTACGCCAGTGGCGACTCGGGCAACTTCACCCAGCAGTTTGTTGCCGAGGTGCTCAGCTACGACACCGCCACCGGCTTATCAACGGTGGACGTGAAAAACCGCTTTGCCGTAGGCGACACCCTGCAGATTGTTGCGCCGCAGGGCAACCGCACCCTAGTACTGGAAAAACTGCTGAACAAAGACGGCCAGCCCATTGACGTGGCCCCCGGCAGCGGGCACGTGGTGCAGATTGATATTGGCCCGGCTGATGAAATGACCATGGTGGCGCGCTGCGTATAGCGTATAACGTCATAGTGCGCAACATGTCATTGGCAGCGCATGGGCGCCATTGTTGCAAGCCGTTTCACTTTGCCTGATACACGGCCAATCCCATACAATCCTTGACAGATACGGCATACATGCAACACATATGCGGCGCACATGCGGCCCAAATGCGGCACGGTGTTGCCGCACCTGACAAAAAAAAGGAAACCGGGATATGGCAACCGTCAACATCTATCTTTTATTCAATGGCAATTGCGAGCAGGCATTTGATTTTTACCGCTCTGTTTTTGGCGGCGAGTTCCCGGCTGTCATCAGGTATGGCGATGTGCCGCTGCCGCCCGAAGCCCCGTCCCTGCCGGAGAACACTCGCCACAAAATCGAAAACATCAGCCTGCCCATCAGCCAGGAAACCATGCTGATGGGCGCAGACGCCGTAGGCCACCTTGCCGCCAAAACCGTGTTTGGCAATAACTTTTCGGTCTACATTGAAGCTGCCAGCCACGATGAGGCATACCGCCTGTTCAATGGCCTGGCGCAAAACGGACACATCGCCATGCCGCTGAGCCAGGCACACTGGGGAGACGAGTTCGGCATGCTGACCGACCAGTTTGGCATCAACTGGCTTATCAACCACTCGCCAAACAAAACAACCGCCTGAGGCAGAGCTGTCGCTTGGGGCATGGGTATCGGCCGCAATGCCGCCCGCGCAGCCCCCAATTGCAGTAACATACCCCCAAATAATGACAATAACAAAGCTGCATGACACTGTTTCAACTGTTTCAGAACCTCAGGCCTTACATTCGCCCGTACCGGCTGCTGGTTGTCTTTACGCTGGTGCTCACCTTTATCGGCTCGCTCACCGCGCAGGTCAACGCCTGGGTACTGCGCTACACGGTCGATGAGATTACCGCACTGCTGGAAGCGCACAAAAGCCTGAAAGACGGCCTGACCGTGCTCTCGGTCATATCGGGCATTCTGATCGGCAAAGAGGTCATCAACATCCTGCTGCAGTTCGGGCAGAAATTTTATGGCGAGCGCCTGCGCATTTACGTCTCGCGCGACCTGGCGCAAACCGTCATCGAAAAAATACTCACCTACCGGCTGGCGTTTTACAGCAGCAACGGCAACCAGCCCGGCAAACTGCAAACCCGTATTGACCGCGGCGTGGAAAGCCTCACACGGCTGGTGCAGAACTTTTTCATCGACATCCTGCCGCTTTTTGCCAACGCCATTGTGGCGCTGCTGATGATGTTCCTGGCCAACTTCTATGTGGGGCTGCTGGCCTTTTGCACCGTGCCCGTCTATTACTATGTGAGCCGCATGCAGGCACAAAAGCTCACTGGCGGGCGCCGCGCCATCAAAACGCTACGCGAGAACAAAAGCCAGGGCATTCTGGGTATTTTAGAATCCATTCCGGTCATCAAATCCTTCCTGCGTGAAGACATTGAAGGCACCAAGCAGCTCAAGCTGCAAACCGACCTGACCGACAAACAGATGCAGATCCGCAGAACCAGTTTTCTGTTTGATGGCACCAAAACCTTCATCGAACAGATCGGGCTGGTGGGTATTATTCTGCTGACCACTTATTTTGTGCTGGAAGGCCAGATGACCATTGGCGCCATCATGTTCCACATTCTGCTGTTCAACAACGTCACCGCGCCAATCCGCCGTCTGCACCTGATTTACGACCAGATGAATGATGCGCTGATCTATTCTGAAGGGTTCTTTGAAATCCTCCACGCCGATGACCAGAAAGAACAGTCCGGCAGCTATGTGCCTGCACAACTGCACGGCCGCTTTGAACTGCAAGGCGTCAACTTCACCTACCCCGGCAACGAAACCCGCACGCTGCACGACATCAACATGGAAATTGCACCCGGTAAAATCACCGCGCTGGTGGGCTTGTCAGGCGCCGGCAAAAGCACACTGATCAACCTGCTCGACAAGTTCTACACGCCCGATTCAGGGCAGATACTGCTGGACGGTGTTTCACTGGAAGACTACGACACCGCCTATGTGCGCGACCATATCGGCCTGGTGCTGCAAAAGAACCATATCTTCAACGGCACCATTGAAGAAAACATCCTGTACGGCAACCCCAATGCCACGCATGACGAAGTGGTGCAGGCGGCCAGGCAATCCTACATCCACGACCAGGTCATGGCGCTACCGCAGCAGTACGACACCTCAGCGCTGGCGCTATCGGGCGGACAACAGCAACGCATTGCCATTGCCCGCATGTTCCTGAAAAACCCGCCGATCATCTTTCTGGACGAGCCCACCGCCAGCCTGGACGCCATTGCCACCGAGCAGATCAAAAACAGCCTGGACGCAATCAAAAAAGGCCGTACCGTCATCATCATTTCGCACAGCATCTCGCAGATCATCGACGCCGACTGCATTTATGTGATGGAAAACGGGCGAATTGCCGAATCAGGCACGCACGATGACCTGTACCACATGGAAGGGGCCTATAAAAAGATTTTTGACGCCATGGCCCGCAGCCTGAACGTGGAAAAAATCGCCCGTACCTATGAGACGCATTGAGGTAGTGCCGGTTTTGACCAAAATCTCATCTGTGGAGCAGTTTTTCACCGTTCCCCCGCCAAATAGATAGGGCGGGTAAGCGCATTGCCATGCTGTGCATGGCTCCAAAACGGCTATAAAACCATAGCGCCATAGCGTCGCACCACCAGCAGCATCTTTGCACGGCCGCCCCAGTTATCTCTGCCTTGCCACTTTCAGCACCATCAGCCAGCCTGGAATACCTCTATTTTCTGGTACACAACAGAGAACCGGTAAATGAAATTTTTATCTGATAGATACTCAGGTAAGACATACAATATAATTTCCAGTATTTTCCGGTAACCCGTCTGTTAAAGGATGACTTTATGAGTACAGATCAACAAGCCCCCCGCGTGCCCAATTATGAAGTGATTGAAAAGCCGCAGGAAGGTCAGTTGCCAGCGCAAAAACCTGACCAGGCTCAGGTCACAGCACTTGCCGCGCAGATTGATATTGCCGAACCGGCGGCGATTTTGGCCTATGGGGCCAAACCGATGGGTGAAATTGCCAAGTTTGCCGATACCATGCTGGAAAAGGTACGCGCCAAGGATGCTGGCGATGTCGGCCAGCAACTTTCGGAGCTGGTGATGCGTATCCGTGAAAACGACCCGTTGAGCGCTGAAGAAAAACGCAGCGGTTTTCTGGCCAACCTGCCACTGGTGGGCGGGCTGTTCAAGCAGGCGGAAAAAGCCAAAATCGACCGGCAGGCTCTGACCAAGCAGGTGGATATGATTGCCACCCATCTGGACAGTTCCATGGTCAACCTGATGCGTGACATTGAAACGCTGGAACAGTTGTACCTGCGCAATTTTGACTATTACCGCGAGGTGACGCTCTACATTGAAGCCGGCCGCGAAAAGCTCAAGGAAGTCAGGGAAAAAGACCTGCCGGCCCTGCAAAGACAGGCCGAAGTATCGCAGGACATGATGGATGCGCAGAAAACCAAAGACCTGATGGAACAGATCAACCGGTTTGAACGCCGCCTGCACGACCTGGACCTCTCCAAGGTGATTGCTGTGCAGACTGCGCCGCAAATCCGCATGATCCAGAGCAACAACCAGCAACTGGCGGAAAAAATCCAGACCAGTATTCTCTCCACCCTGCCGATCTGGAAAAGCCAGATGGTGCTGGCAACCACCATTGATGCGCAGGCCAAAGCGGCCCAGTTGCAAAAAGAGGTGTCTGACACCACCAACACCATGCTGCGCAAAAACGCCGAATTGCTGCAACAGAGCAGCATTGCCACTGCCACCGAAGTGGAGCGCTCGATAGTGGATGCCGACACGCTGCGCGAGGTGCAGGACAAACTGGTTAATACCATTGAAGAAACCATGCGCATTGCCTCGGAAGCCCGCGTGCGCCGCGCCGAAGTGGAAAAGGAACTGGTCACGATGGAAGACAATCTGCGCCAGCGCCTGATTGCCGCCACCGGCAAATACCAGTAACCTGCAAAGGCGCTTTGATGCCAGCGCATCTTATTGCATTCTGCACATGATGGCACATGCACACCAGCAGTGCCTGCCTGCCGGGTACCAGGCAGGCGTATCAGGCCAAAGTATGCCGTTTTTGCTTATTGTTCATAGTCCGCAGTTGATGGTGGCCATTTAACCCTTATATTACAGCATATGTCAGCAAACCAAGCCCCTAAGGAAAGCCGGATTACCGAGGCCATTCAAAATGCCAAAGAGCAGGGGCTGCGCGTGCTCAAGCGCATCGGTTTTCACCTCACCTCCATCAGCGTGGGGCTGCTCGCGGGCCTGGTAGCGCCCCATGTGCTGGTACAGACCGGGTCATCACTTTTCACTGTGCTGGGAACCACCTCGATTGCGGCCATCACCTATCTGAGCCTGCTGCAACTGTTCCCGATGCGGCCCAACCCTGCGGCCTCTGCCATGGGCATTGTGGCCGCCATTGCCGGTATTTTCACCGGCTACTGGCCGCTGGGGCTGGCGTTTGGCGGCATTGTGTCGTTTGTGCTCAACGCCATTGCCCGCCGCCGGCTGGGGCTGGGCAGCCTGGTTGCGCTGATTTTGCTGGTGGTGGCCATGGGCACGGGTGGCGCCGGCATCTTTGCCGTCATGCCTATGTGGTATAACGCGCTGCTGGCCGGGGTCACGGCATTTGGCGTTAT
This sequence comes from Saezia sanguinis, assembly GCF_963921665.1. Taxonomy (NCBI): domain Bacteria; kingdom Pseudomonadati; phylum Pseudomonadota; class Betaproteobacteria; order Burkholderiales; family Saeziaceae; genus Saezia; species Saezia sanguinis. Next base: position 76,874 of record NZ_CAWUGC010000003.1, on the reverse strand, counting down.
CCGCCCGCATTTTGGCGAGCGCCTGTATCTGCGCGTCAGCGACTGGCTGCAACGCCGCCGCGAGCAAAAGGCCACGACAAAGCTTGAACACGCCTCCACCCCGGAAGGCGGCATTGATACGCAACCGTACCAGCAACTTATTGACGAGATTGACCGCCTTAAATTTGAGCTCACGCCCAAGATGGTGTACTCTGTGACGCTGATAGTCGATAAAGCGCAAGACATTCTGAAAACCATGAAGGAAGACCCGCGCGACGTGGTATCTGCCTCTGTCTTTTTAAACCGCTACCTGCCGATGATACGCACCACGGTAGAGCGCTTCAACCGCCTCAAAAGCGTCGGCACAACGCCTTCCGAGCTGCTGCAAATCAGCAACCAGACCGAAAAATCGCTCTCCGATATGAGCCATGTGTTCAATGAAATGTACCAGGGGCTGCTGCGCAACGACGTGGACGACCTGATGATTGACCTGAAGGTGATGGACAAACTGGCGCGTTCTGAAGGCTATTCCATTCCGCGCAAATAGCAATTAAAGATACAGCGCCCGTCAACCGCAAACAGGAGGAATGCTCAACAATGGCTCACATGCTGCTTCCTCCTGAAGCACAGCAGGCATTGCATATTATCCAAAAACAGTTGGCGGAATCATTGCTGGCAGTCTGCCTGCATGGCTCGGCAACCGCAGGCGGCCTGCGCCCCCACAGTGATGTGGACATACTCGCCATCGTCAGCCAGCCAATGAGCGCGGCAGCACGCCAGTCTCTTGCAGCAGAACTGATGCAGGTTTCAGGGCGCTACCCCTCTGACCTTAACAACCCTAACAGGCGACGCCCGCTTGAAGTGATTGTTTTTTTATCCACCGACCTGGCGGCTCTGCCCTACCCGGCACGCTGTGAATTTATGTACGGCGAATGGCTGCGCACCCAATATGAAGCAGGCGAAATGCCCGAGCCGGTGAGCGACCCGGAACTCACCCTGATACTGGCCCAGGCGCGACAGCAGGCCAAAGGATTGTTAGACCCCGGCATGGACACACTGCTACCAGTGGTCTGCCCCGCGGACATACGGCGCGCCATTAAGGATGCCGTGCCGGCACTCATGCAAGGCCTTCAAGGAGATGAGCGCAATGTTTTGCTGACGCTGGCGCGGATGTGGCAAACGCTCGCAACAGGCGGGTTTGTCTCCAAGGACGAAGCCGCCAACTGGGCCGCCCCCCGCCTTCCCGCGCCGCAGGCACGTGTGCTGTTGCAGGCGCGTGATGCTTATCTGAACGGCGATCACACTGACTGGCTGCGCCATCCCCAAGAAATACGGCAGGCAGCAGACTGTCTGTACGGACATATTGTGGAAACCATCGCACCTTGAGCGTGTATCATGGCTTAAAACGAATATGCCCTTGAAGAATATACGACCTGGTCATCAGCGTTAAATCCCACCAGAAATTTTGTATCCAGATCAAGAAACGTAAGGTGCCATACCAGAAATTCCGTAGCCCCTGTTGCCAAAGCCGCATCGCAACCCTGCGCGGGCGTAAAACTGTAGCTGCATACCGCTTTGCCATGCAGCACCCAAGCCTGTGGCGGATCAACCTGGGGGTTGACATTCTGGGGTTCTCCAATGGCCTCAATCACCTCGGTGCGCGTCATTCCCGGCTTAACTCTGCTGATCATGACCCGTTCATAAATCATGGTGCAGACCACAGGCAGTATAAAAATGAGCAGCAACGCCAGTAAAATCTTTTTCATGGTATTTCCCCTGCAGACAGCTTTTAGCATTGAGTTCTGGTTATGCACAAACCCAAGTCGTCAACCGATATCCTGCAGCACCACATCCAGCACATCGCGCCCGGCATCAGGGCGGGCAATGGCCTGCGCCCGTTTGCGCATGCATGCCAGGTGTTCGGGTGAGCTCATCAACTGCTTCACACGCCAGATCAGCCCCAGCTCATCAACCGCCTTGACTGCCGCGCCCTGCTCCAGCAGGTAATCGGCATTGCGTTCCTCCTGCCCTGGAATCGGTGCATACATGATCATCGGCAGCCCTATGGCCAGGCACTCTGAAGTGGTCAGCCCGCCGGGTTTCGTGACCACCAGGTCAGCGCAGACCATCAGTTCCTCCACCTTGTGGGTAAACCCCTGCGGAAACAGCCGCTGCGGATAGTTTTTGGCCGTTTCCTTCAGCGCCTGCAAGGCCTGTTCATTTTTACCGGCCAGCACAATCAGTTGAAAATGCTTGTCCTGTTCCAGCAGGTGCTGTGCCGTTTTATCAAGGTCGCCAATACCGGCCCCGCCGCCCATCAGCAGCAATACCGGATGCCGGCTTGAAAGGCCATACGCTTTCAGGCAGGCTTCACGCGCAGGCGGGTTGGCAAATGCCGGCATCACCGGTATGCCGGTGGCGTATACGCGCTGCGGCGCCACATCGCTGCTGCGCAGGCGGAACGCCACCTCTTCCGTGGCGGCAAAGTAACCGCGCATCTGCGGAATCATCCACATGCGGTGAACGTCAAAATCGGTTGCCTGCACCCAGACCGGTTTGTCAAACTCGCCCTTGATGATCTGGTGCATCAGAATTTCGGCCGGCAGAAAGTGGGTGCACACCACGGCGTCGGGCTTAAAATCGGCCACCGCCTTAAGCAGCTTGCGCGTATTGAGCCGCTCCACCACCCGGCGCAGCTTTTGCACCAGCCGCTCCGGCTCCACCCGGTCAATGCCCTTATACAGCAGCCCCCACAGCGAAGGCACCTTTTGCACCATGGCAATGTAGGTGTCCACATAAATTTTGCGGAACGTTTTGGGTACATAATCCATCACGTCCAGGTGCAGCGCCTGCACCCCCTGTGTCTGCTGCGCATAGGCACTCAATGCCTGCGCGGCACGCACATGGCCGGCACCGGCTGAAACGCTTAAAAAAAGTATTCTGGATGTTCGCACAGTGCAGCCTCAGCCTTTCTTTTGCTTTAAATAGCCCGTTGGTGTCACGCCCATTCTATGGGCAAACACGCACCGGCTCAATATGGAACCCTGCTTATCCATCAGTTTTAAACCCCATAAAAAAACCGCCGGCCCACACCATGAGCCAGCGGTTTGATTCAATGCCCTCCAAGAAAGGTACTGCGCTTAAAACCTCACGCGCAGCCCCACGTTGCCGGTAACGCCATAGCTGTCGCCAAAGCTCTGCACGCTGGTTTTCACACCAGCTTCACCATACAGTGCGTATTTGCCCTGCCCCCAACTGTAGCTTGCCCCCAGCCCCAGACCGGCCCAAGTGCGTTCGTTGCGCTGCTCAAACTCCACCCCGGCTACGTTGACCTTGGAGCTACCCGATAAGTTCTGGTACAGGTTCACAATGCCGTAAGCATCCAGCGTATCACCATTTTTCATGCGCTGGCGGTAGTCGGCCGACAGGCCCAGGCGCCCGGTTGCCCGGTCATGGTTTTGCAGGCTGACCGGCGTCAGATAGGCGTCATAAAAGTCATCATAATCCACATGCGAGTATATGATCTGCGCCTGCGGAGTCAGTGACCAGTTGTCGTTCAATGCAAAGCTGCGGCCCACCTCCAGCCCGAACGCATACCCTTTGCCGTCATTGCCGCTGACTTCCGTTACGCCCAGTGTGCTGGATTTGATGTTGCTGTCAAACCAGTTCAGTTGAGCCTGTGCGTCGGCATAAAAACCATTGTTGCCATACCAGGTCAGTGCGCCGCCGATGCCGTAGCCTTTGGCATCGATCTTGCCGCTGCCAAACAGCGATTCCACATCGGAGCTGGCATAACCGTAATGGGCGCTGACACCTGCGACCAGGCTGCCCTGCGCATTTTCGTGCGCCAGCATGTCGGCACCGATCTGCATGCGCCAGACATTCACATCCTGCTCGGCGCCAGTGGTACTGCGGCGGGGTTCAAAGTGGTTGTGTGAGCCCTGCGCACGCGCCCACACGCCATAAGGCTGTGCAGCCATGCCTTCGCCTGTCACCACGGCGCCCAACTGGCGCTCCCCCACCCGCTCTCTGAGTGTTGGCAATGCATTAAGCTCATGCAGCACATTGGCATAGCTTTCGTACAAAGGCGTACCCGGCTGGTATACAGGCACGGTGATGGTGCCGCCACCGCCACCAGGGTTGAGAATTTCGACCACATCAGAGCGCAGGTACCAGTGCCCGTCAGCAGGGTCGGTCACACCGCCCTGATACAAGGAATAACTATAAGCACCCGCGACCACCGCCGGTTTACCGTTAATGGCCACATAATCGCTTTGCAGCGTAAAGGCATCGGCTGGCGACTGGCCGCCGACTTCGACAATGCGCACACCCTCCTGCGTGGCCGCTCCCAGGCCGCCACGGTTGATTACCTTGATGTAGGTCTGGCCGGAGACATCGCCATCCACCACCAGCCTGTCACTCAGCGAATTGTTATCATCATGCAGCGCGGCATTGAGAATGATGGTACCGCCATCACCCATATAATCGCCGCTGACATGCAGAGTGCTGAAACCGCTGCCTGAGCGTGCCAGGCCGCTGCCAGATGCGAAGCTGATGGTGGAATCGCGGTTCACCAGCGAGGTGACATTGGAATCCCCGTTCAACTCCCAGGTGGAGCCGCCCTGCAGGGTGATGTTGGAAACCGCGGTATCGGCAGTGATGACATTGCCGGACACGACAGATCCGCCATCCACCAGCAGGTTAACCGTTGTCACCCCCTGGTCCCACGACGGTGTGCCGCCACCGGTGTAATCCTGCACATTCATCAGGCCCGCGCCGCCTTTGAGCGTGCTACCGTTCAGCACATTCACCGTTAAATGCCCGCCTTCAGTCGCAATGCCGTAGCCCTGGTCAGACACTATGCTGGAATTTTGCAGTTCCACTTTGGAGCCATAACGGCTGCCCGCATTTTCAGCCAGCCCCACCAGCATGTAAATACCATGTGCATCGGCACCTTGAGCATGCACCGAGCTGTTATCAAGCATGATATTGCCCGCGTATTGCAGCATGGTGCCGTGTGCGCCCGCGCCTTCGGTCATCACTGTGGAGCCGTTTTGCAGATAGCTGTTGCCCAGGTGATAGCTGTAAACACCGACAGCGCCCTGCCCCCGGGTGGCAACATGGCTACGGTCCAGCGTCACATCGGCAGCACCGCGCGACCACACCGCATAGGCATTGTCGCCAGCGGTTGTCACCGTTGAACCATTTGTCAGCGTAACGGTATTCCAGCTGTAGTTGGCAACAATTCCATAACTGTCAGCGCCTTCGGTGATGATGTGGGAGGCATCCCAGTACGACACAGCGCCCCGGTTAGGCTTACCATTGGTCCCTGCCATTTGCACGCTGTAAAGGCCATACGCATCGTCACCTTTGGTATGCACGGTGACACCGCTCATATAAGCGGCTGTCTGCACAGGCGTTGTACCAAGGTTATTGGAGCCCCCCAGGTACAAGCCAACCCCGCCATCACCGGTGGTAGTGATGGTGCCATTGGTCAGATGCAGCTCCGCGCCAAACATGGCATGCACGCCATACTGGCCCGCAGTAATCTCGAAATCACGGATGCGGGTTGCATTGATCACGCCATCCTTGCTCAGACTGCCGTTCAGTTCCAGGCCATAAACGACTGCGTTGACCCGCACATCGCTCAAGTCAATGCTGGCAGACCCGTTACTCACAATCCCCGATCTTCCGCTGTCAATCACCAGGCCGCTGCCCGTCACGGTCGTCTTAACCCCCGCCTGGTTGCTGGAAAGCCCCTGCACCCACAGGCCATAACAATTGGAGCTGGCAGCACAGTTGATCGAACTGTTGACCACGTGCATGGTACTGCCAAAACTGGCGAATATTTCACCGTTGGCAGTCACGCCGCTGATTTCAGCGCCGGTACCATCCCCGCTAACTGAAACCCGGTCAACCGTCTGGTTTTCCAGCACATGGCCTGTATTGCCATCATTAAACGTAATCTGCTGCGCCTGTACCACTGCGGAAGCGCCCAGCGAAGCAAGTGCCAGCACAATGCAGCGGCTTAAAAGAGACTGGCGGAAAGAAGGCGTGTTTTTCATTTCTCGAATCTTTTTCATGGATAAAATACAAACAAAAAAACAGCAAACAAAAGTTCTGTGACAGCGCACAGAAGCTTTCAAGCATTAAAAAAAACGGGGTAAGAAACGGGGCGTATCAGAAACAGGGCAAACCAGGCCCTCAGCGATTCCCCGGCGAAGGTTCAAAAATTAAAACGCCATCACGCAGGCGCAGGCAACGCAAAACGTTTGACATATATGGCAAAAATGCCCGGAGTAATGAGAAGATCATCTGAAACAACAGCAATATTCAAAGATGTTTACCCATCCAACAGAAAACCATTGGAACCATTTTCAGTAGTTCAAAGTTTAGGCTTTACAGGCCCGATTTAAAGAGAGCGCCCGTGACTTTTAAGGTCATAAAAGTGACATATTTAACACTTATGTTTAAAAAAATTTAAACAGTGTGTTTAACGCATCAAAAACCTGCCGATTTTTCTGGGCACATCACCCCGGCATTCAGAAAATCAATACCGGCTGATGCGAATATCCCTCTTGTCATACGACAGCTCATGATGCAGGCGGTAAAACCTCTGTGCGCATTGGAGGTCCTTTGCATAAAAATAACTCATGCGTCCGCCATAAAACCGCATATAAACCCAGCCCGCGACATGCTGCAGACTTTCCGGCATAAAGTAATAACCGGGCTGCAACACCGTCTGTTGCAGCAGGTCCATGTCACAGTCCGGTGCCAGCAATGCTTTGGTTACCGGGAACGACATCGCTTCACGCCACAGGCGGCTGTAGGCATCGGCATCGGTCAACGCGAGCACTTTGTAAACCGCGTGCTCGTCGCTGAACTCGGCCACCAGCGGCAACCGTGCCATGTCTTCCTGATACCAGGTGGTGTTTTCAACAAAATCAAATGCCTCGCTGCTCCACCGGGGGTAATCGCGCTCTTTTTCAATCCGGCACAGCAGCCAAGGCAGTTGCTCTTTGTTTTCCTGCGCCAGCAGCAGCGGCAGCGTATAGTCCTGCTCATCATCCAGAATGGCCGAATGCAGCCCGTCAAACATATGCTGATACGCATCTGCCGGGTCCAGACATGTCCAAAACAGTTGTGTCAGCCCAGCATCATGGGCATAAAACTTGCCGATATGCTCATCCGGCCCGCCGCCATAGCAGTTGGTATAAAACCAACTGGCCAGCGCACGGCATTCACGGTCTGGAATACGGCCAAAATCGCCATGCTGCTCAATGCTCTTTTTCAGTCGCGCCAGGTCCAGATCCGCTGCAAACAGCGCCGCGGCAATATGCACATCGGTACTCACCTTGGCCCAGATGCCATGGTAGGCTTCCAGGTCAGTCACCGAAAAAACCAGATAGCGTGAATCACCATATTCAAATTCATCCACCTGCTGCAGCTTGTCTATATACGGCTGATACCAGGGCTGGCCCTCCAGATACTCGTACTGTTCATTCAGCCATACATCGTATGACTCATTGTTGGCGCTGATACGGCACAGCAGCAAGGGCGCAGGTTTACCCCGCTTGCGCGCCAGCAGAACCGGAACCATCCACTGCCCGCTGTCATCATAAAAGGAAGCGTGGCGCAAGTCGGCACAGGTGGTTTCCGACAGGCCGTAGTCATACCATTCGGAAATATGTACCGCTGTTTTTATCTGCGCACTGACAAACTCATGGAGCGACGTGTTGCGCGTAATGAATGTCAGGTACCCGCTGTCGTACGTGGTGAAATAGGAAAACAGCGCCCAGTCACAGGTGGACAGCACCAGTTCACAAAACCGGTCATAGTCGCCATCGGCCCGGCTCGGGTTGCAGTCGTTGAGGAAAAACAGATCCTTGTCTATCTGCAACGCCGTCTGCGCCAGACGGCCGATCACAATACCGTTCGATGACGGCCATCCGGGCCAGTTGGCATAACCATCTGCGGCCGTAATGCCAGAAAAAGAACGAATGGTTTTGATTCCCTGCGGCTTGCCCGTACCGGCATGAGACTGCCACTTGGCACTCTTTTCCTCCAGCACCAGTGCGGTCGCAGCCGATTGTTTGATCAGCCGGTTAACCAGTGTGGCAATTTCTTTCTGATGTTCCTTATGAATCAGCGTGACAAATGGCATGTGTTATCTTTCTGAAGTCAGGCAGATGTGTATTGCTGGGTTAACGCCATTGTATATACAAGCGCAATTGGCATATTCATTCCCTGCAAGCGACGGTCATGGGTTGATATGGAAAACAACAGGCGCTGGCCATAGTTTGGCGAAAGGCCATACCCCCGATATACTTCATAGCGTTATGGAAGCGTTAACAGCCAATCTGCTCTGCATTGAAAACCGGCTCGCCATTCTGGCGCAGCCCACACATGTGCATTCTTACGATTTTCATTTTGAACTCTATTTTGAATGCCGCCATCCGCTGTATCTGGAGTCGCAGTGGCCCTGCGTTTTGCGAACAGGCGCCATTGCAGACTACCCCGCAACCTATGCCGACAGCCTGGCACAGCAACTGCGCCTGATCAATACACCACAAGAGCATCTGCGCGCCAGCGAACTGCCCCACTGGTATCCGATCATTACAGATCTGACGCCTCAGAGCATCTGGGCTGACGAGTTTCCCGATGTGGCAGAAATAGAGCAGCGTTTTGGCTGGCCGGTGTTCATCAAAGGCGCACGCCAGACCAGCAAGCACAGCCAGGCGCTGTCAGTCGCCCGCAATGCACAGGATTATGAGCGGATACGGCAGCAATACCGGCTCGACCCGATTCTGCACTGGCTGCAGATCATCATCCGCGAATACGTGGCGCTGCAAACCCTGCCCGCAACACTGCCGGGCAAGGTGCCTGCGTCGGTTGAATTCCGCACCTTCTGGTGGTTTAACCAGTGTGTCGGCTGGGGGCATACTGGTACCAGTTGCCCGCTTATCAGGCCGATGATATTGCACAAGGGCTGCAACTGGCGCAAACGGTCGCATCGCGCCTGAATGTACCGTTTCTGGTGGTGGACATTGCCAAAACAGCCGATGGCCGCTGGATTGTGATTGAATGCAATGATGCGCAGGAATCGGGCTACACCGGCATTCAGCCCCAGTTGTTGTGGCGGCGCATTCTTGAACACGGCATACCGGTACTTCAGGACTGAGTACGAAGCACCTCACTGCTGTCCGGCTTGCCATCCATCGGTTTATGCTGACCTGGCAAACACAAAAACGCCCTGATCCGGCTGCAGCCTTGCATACAGGCGCTGCTGCAACTGCAGCGGTAGCCCGTCGGGCACATACGCCTGCAAGGTGGTGGAAGGCACCGCCTCCCCGTCACCTGCCATGTCAAGCTCGACCAGCGTATAAGCCCCCAGCATGTGCGCAGCCCGCACACAAACCGGAGCACCGGCTGTGGCAAAGTCATGCAGCTCAATGGCCTGCGGGCGCACCAGCACATCAACCGCTGTACCCTCAGCCAAACCGGGGGCAGCCACTGCGCCCAATGGCGTTTGCACCTGCCCTTGTCGCACGCGGCCTGCAAGGCGGTTGGTTTCGCCAAAAAATTCGGCCGCAAATGCATTGACCGGTTGGCGGTACAGCGTTTCAGGGCGGCCCATCTGTACAATCTGCCCCTGGTTCATCAGCGCAATATGGTCGGCCATGAACATGGCTTCCTGCGCGTCATGCGTGACCATGATGGCGGCAATCCGGCCGCGTTTGAGCAGGTGCATGGTATCGGTACGCAAACGGTAGCGCAGCCGGACATCCAGATTGGAAAACGGCTCATCCAGCAACAGCACCCGCGGGTGCGGCGCCAGTGCACGCGCCAATGCCACGCGCTGCTGCTGCCCGCCGGAAAGCTGGTGCGGCGCATCCTGCGCGCGCTGTTCCAACCCCACATTGCGCAGCATGTCCTGCGCCTGAGTGATGCGCTGCGCATGGGGCAGATGGTTCAGCCCGAATGCCACATTCTGCAGCAGGTTCATGTGCGGAAACAGCGCAAAATCCTGAAACACTATGCCCACACCGCGCTTTTCCGACGGCGTGTGAACACCGCTGCCGGCCACCAGCTCGCCAGCCAGCCGGATACTCCCATGCTGAACCTGCTCCAGCCCGGCAATCAGCCGCAGCAGCGTGCTTTTGCCACAACCCGATGGCCCCACCAGGCACAGGATTTCGCCGGGCTGTACTGCCAGCGTCATATCGTGCAGTACCTGTGTGCGTGCCCCTGCATATCGGTGCGACAGAGAGGCCACGGCCAGTGCCGCTGCCCTTGTCTCCGCAGCAGATCCCACAGCAGATGCATCTTCCGGTGCCTGCATGTCAGTTGCTTTCATGTCCATACCCTGCCTGCCTTTCAATGGCCTGTGCCTGTGTATCCTGCTGCCCGGCTGTAGCATCATGCTGCGGCACCGCCTGCTGGCCCGAGCGCGACAGCAAAATGATCGGCAGCAGCCCGATCAGCACAATCAGCAATGCGGCTACCGCCGCGCTTTCGTAAGTGCCGCGCACCGCTTCGCCATACAGGTGCGTGGCCAGCGTTTCAAAATTCATCGGCCGCAACAACAGGGTTGCAGGCAGTTCTTTCATGCAGTCGACAAACGTCAGCAGCATGCCCGCCGCTATGGCCTGCCAGCTCAACGGCAAGTGAATGCGCCATGCCACACGCCCGGCCCCAGCCCCCAACGAATGCGCCGCATCGTCGATGGAACGTGGTATCTTGCTGAAACCCGCCTCCATGCTGCCACTGCCAATCACCAGAAAACGCACCACGTAGGCATACACCAGCATCGCCACACTGCCCGATAGCAAAAGCCCCACTGGCACACCCAGCACATGCTGCACCAGGTCGCCCAGCCGCTGGTCCAGCCAGCCCACCGGCGTGAGCAGGCTGAGCGCCAGCACCGTACCCGGAATGGCATAGCCAACACCGGCAATGCGTACCAACAACCGCACCGATTTTTTTTGCGTCTGGCGCCACGTCTGCACCAGTGCAAATGCCAGCAATGTCGCCAGCAGTGTGGCCCACAGCGACACTCTGAGCGTATTGCCGGCTTCCACCCAGATGGCCGCTTCAATGCCGGTAAAGCGGATGCGTTTAACCGCCTCCACCACCAGATACCCGGCAGGCAGCATAAACCCCAGCAGCACCGGCACCACGCAGGCTATACAGGCCAGCCAGCCGCTCACGCCACGCAACTGCCGCGGTGCCAGACGCTGGCTTTGCCGCGCACCGGCAGCATAACGCTGGTGCCGCCGCGCCCAGCGCTCCATGAACAGCAGCGCCAGCACAATCAGCAGCATGAACAGTGCAATCTGCGACGCCCCGGCCAGGCTAGAGCGATTCGCCCAGGTGGAATAAATGGAAACGGTGAGTGTGCGCACCCCCAGAAATTCAGATGCACCAATGTCGTTGAGCGCTTCCATCAGCGCCAGGCTCGCGCCAATGGCAATGGCCGGACGTGCCAGCGGCAACGCCACCCGAAAGAAAGTGCGCCACGGCCCGGCACCCAAGCTGCGCGAAGCTTCAATCAGCCCGGCAGCCTGCATGCGAAATGCCGCACGCACCGGCAGATAAACATACGGGTACAACACCAGCCCGAGCAGCAGGACACAACCCCACATGGAGCGGATATCCGGCAGCCGCAGTTCCCTTGGGCTGCTGTACCCCAGCAGGCCGCGCAGCCCGGTTTGCAGCACACCCACCGGGTGCCACAAATCCAGGTAGGCATAAGCAATGATGTAGGTCGGCATGGCCAGCGGCAACAGCAAGGCCCAGTTCAGAATACCCCGCCCCGGAAATTCATACGCTGAAACCAGCCAGGCTGTGCCACTACCAATCAATACCACCAGCACCCCGACACCCAACAGCAGTATCAGGCTGTCGCCAAGCGCCTGCGGCAGCACGTACGCTGCCAGATGCGGCCACAGGTCGCCGGTGTCCTGCAATGCATGGCGTACCAGCGAAACAATGGGCAGCAATACCAGCAGTGCCGCCAGCAGGCAGACCGCCCATTGCCATACGCCAACGCCGCCCGGCCATCGCGCGCGGCGGCGCGGCTCAGCCAGGCCCATCGCCGCTGCTGCTAATGCAGGTACAGGTGCAGGTGTTTATGTTGACACCGGCATGCAACAGGTTATGCCCGCTTTGCATACCGCTCAATTGTCAAACCCGACCTTGTCCACCAGCTCGCTGGCCTGTTTGCGGTGCTGGGCAATTTCGGTCAGCGGCATGGGGTCCACTTTCAGAACACCCAGTTCATTGATGATCGGATCGGTTGCCACACCGGCCTTGACCGGGTATTCATAATTGACCCTGGCATAAATGTTCTGTGCCTCGTCAGAAACCAGAAACTCCAGGAACTTGACCGCCGCTGCTTTGTTGGGCGCATGGCGGGCAATAGCCGCACCGGAAATATTCACGTGTGTGCCACCCTGCTCAAACGTCGGCAGTACCACGTTGATCGCCTCGCCCCACTTTACCTGGTCCGGGCCGCCGCTGCCGCTGCGCATCAGGCCAACATAGTAGGAATTGGCCAGCCCCATATCGCACACGCCACCCATAATGTCGCGCGCCACTTCACGGTCACCGCCACCGGCCTTGCGGGCCAGGTTGGCTTTTACGCCCTGCAGCCACTGCTGCGTCCAGGCTTCGCCGTGCTTGGCAATCAGGTGCGCAATCAGTGCGTTGTTGTAAGGGTGCTGGCCCGAACGCAGGCACACACGCCCCTTCCACCGCGGGTCGGCCAGTTCTTCATAGGTGAATGTGGTCGGCATGCCGGTTTTGGCGGTATACAGCACACGCGCCCGCAGTGAAAGCGCAAACCAGTGCTGGTCGGCATCGCGCAGGTTGGCCGGTACGGCTGTGCGCAACGTTTCAGAATCAATCGCCTGTGTAATGCCCTGGTCTTTCAGGTCGATCAGGCGGGCAAAGTCCACCGTCATCATCACGTCGGCCGGTGATTTTTCACCTTCGCTGATCACACGCTCAGCCAGGCCGTCTTTCATGAACACGGTATTGACCTTGATGCCCGTGCGGGCGGTGAACGTATCGATCAGTTCTTTCAGTAACCCCGGTTCACGGGTGGTGTACAGGTTGATTTCTTCAGCCCGTGCCGCAGTGGACATCAGAACCAAAGCGCAGGAAGCCGTCAGCATGATCTTGTGTAGCAGGCTACGCATATGAATCCTTTCTGGTCTTGAAACATGTCGTGAAACTTATGATGTAGAAAAGGATTCTATCAACTATCTCATTAAATAACAATGATTCTTATTTGCAATCCATAAACATGCCCCGCCTCTGCCTGCGAACTGCAAATAAAAAAACCGGCAGCAAGACGCTGCCGGCCAATTCAGGAGAGCCAATCATTCATCCGGATACGGCTGTCCCGCAGCGCTGCGAGGCCCGTGGCGTGCCGCCCGGCTCATATCAAAAGACGCCGTCAACTGGTACCAGTCCACCCTGCGTGTGCCCAGCATGACCGCCGCCAGAACCACAAACAGCAGAACCGAGCCCAGCAGCAGTGCCTGGTCTTCGGACTGCAAAATCACAAACAGCAGCCCGTACAAGGCCAGCAGGCCACCCGTAAAGCCCATACCGCGGGCCAGCCCTTTTAACACCGAGCACAGGTAAACACCAATCAACCCGCTGCAACTGACCGCCGCAACCAGGTACGACCAGGCAAAACCGATACGCTCCGAAAATGCCAGCAGCAACAGGTAAAACATCACCAGTGCCGCCCCCACCAGCAGATACTGCACCGGATGGATTCTCAGGTGCGACACCAGTTCAAACGCAACGAAGCTGATGAACGTGAGCCCAATGAACAAAATGGCATACTTGACCGTGCGCTCATTGAGCAGGTACTGGCTCACCGTCTGAACCATGCCCACCGAGAACGCAGGCAGGTTCTCGCTTTTCAGGTAAGGCGCAAGGTCGTCGCCAAACTGGTCGTTCATGTTATTGGCAAACCAGGAGCTTTGCCACTGGGCGCTGAACCCCTGCTCATTGATGGCGCGGCTGTGCGGCAGCATACTGCCAACAAAATTGGGGTGCTGCCAGTTGCTCTGCAGGCTCAGCTCACTCTCGCGGCCCAGGGGCACCACGGACAGTTTTTCGGTACCCTGCACATTCAATGTAAAAGCGAAACGGTTATCGGCATTGGCTGCCATCAGTTCGTCCATATTCACCGGCACATGCACACCTTTGTCAAAATGGCTATCAATAACCCCCTCTTTAAAATCGAACTGCCGGCCATTCAGTGAGAACTGTGAAATGCCCATGATGCCGCGTGCATCAGAAAGCGCCATCACAAAATAGGGTTTGCCCAGGCGCAAAAAGCCTTCCTTTTGCGACAGTGCATCCAGTTGAATCTGGCCGAAACGCCCCTGAAACACCATTTCCGCCGCGTAAACCTGGGCCTGGTAAATGCCCAGCTTACGCGCCTGCACATCCGCCTTGCCACTCACATGCAAAGCCTGCGGCAATACGTAATAGTTGAACGACTGGGTGTGAACCTCCTCCCAGCCCGTTTTGAGATTGCTTGATGTATCGGCCACCTCATAGGGGATCACCAGAATCGGCCCGGTCAGCGTCTGTTCATTGCTGGTGCTTTGCGCCACTTGCCGCACCACCTGGTCCTGATAACGCTCACGCTCGTGGATCGTCTGCCCAACCATACCCAGCGCGGCCAGCAATACCAGCAGGATGGCAAAAAGAACGCCCGCTTTTTTCATTAAATAGTTAGACACGGCTAACACCTTTTATCAGTTATCAAACTGATTTCAGTGTAGGTGGCGACTGTGAAAATTGCGTGAAGTTCATATGAAAAAAGAGTGAACTCCAGCACAACGGGGCAAAAAAAATCCTCCCGCAAACAGCGGGAGGAAGGTGGTTGATATGTTCTCGTTTCAATTAAAAGTTATAGCGCACCCCGATGTTGAACTGAATAGGCGCATCCACCTTGTTGCCCGCACCATAGTTCAGCTCCCCAAATACCGAGGCCCTGCCCTGAAACAGGTTGGTGTTCACACCCACGCCCAGCTTGCCCATGTTGCCCGAGAGGTCCGTATCAAACGAATACAGGCCATTGATGCGCGTGCTGTTGCCGCTGATGTATTCATGCACCCAGGCGGCTTTCACATAAGGGCTGATGACATGTTGCCCGCCCACGGCAAAGTCTTTGCCAACGCTCACACCCAGTTCTGTCACCAGCGAATCCTGGTTACCAATATGGGCATACATGCCATTGCTCAGCGCAATATCTTTGCCGCCCACCTGCACGTAAGACACTCTGGCATAGGGTTCGGCCCAGATGTCGCTGAACACCATGGTGTTGTAACCCAGCTCCAGCGAAGCGCCCAGCGCATTCTGCTTGTAGTCGCCCTGGATGCCAAAGCCATTGGTAGACACCGCCCTGAGCTCGTTGTTATAACGGTTGTATTTCAGCACCCCGTCCACATAAATGCCGTTGTTGTCAAAATAGGTGGCGTACACCCCGGCACCGTAGCTGTCCACCTTGCTGGTGCCGCCCCGGTTGTGTTTGACATCGGCATTGCTGTAGGTGCCAAAAACCCCTACAAACACCTTGCCGCGTTCGGTGGCAAATATTTTATCCACGCCCATTTCAAAGCCGGCCTGTTCCAGCTTGAAGTTCACGTGGTCTGAGTCCACATCGTTTTTATCGGCAATCACGCGGCCCCACACACCGGCCTGGCCCTCGTTATCTTTGAGCGAGCCCCTTCTGAAACGCAGATTGTTCAGCTCGTTGTTGAACATCATCGCCGGCACATTGGCCATGGCCAGTACAGCATCGGTACTTGGCGTGGTCTGCACAATACCAGGGATGCTCACAGGAGGCACCACGCTCTCTCCGGGCGGCACCACACGGTTGATATCGTCAATACCGGTATGCAGATACCATACCTTGCCGACACTTGCGTCACGGGTTAGGGACGCATCCTCACGCTGCCCCAGCGCGTACATATAGGTACCGCCGTCCACCGCGTTGATGTTGACACCATCCAGCGTAGCCAGATTGAACTGCGCGCCGCCGCTTTGGTCAACCACCAGGTCCAGCGTCGTTTCGCCCGGCAGGGTAATTTCCCTGCCCGAATCCGACACCGTCACCTGGTGCACACCGCTGGCATTGCGCACAATCAGCATGTCGCTGCGGCCATCCTGAATCGATGTGTTGAAAAACAGGTGCATGTTGCCCGACATGTTTTCCACATTCAGGCGCGAGTAAATTGTCTCGCCGGTGTTGCTGTCGGTGCCGGTAATGAACCGCACCATGCCGTTGCCGGAAAGCTGCCCGATGCGTGCGCTGTCGGTATCATCGGTATTGGCAATCACCAGCAGCGCTGTATCTGTACCATTCAGATTAACCTGTTGCGCATAAGCACCGGTATCGCCCTGTGCGGCTGTCAGTTGCAGCTGCCCCTGCCCGTTAACCTGTGTGGTACCCAAAATCTGGGCACCTGTACCCAGCCACGATTTGGCGCTGTCGTTAACCGTCACATTGGTTGCCGAAGAACCGGCGCTGATCATCTGGATTGCGCGGTCATGCAGCTGCACCCCGATAGCGCTGGCACCGCCTGACTGAATAATCTGCTGCCCGTCTTCATACACCGACGTGTTGTTGGCAACACCTGCGCCATAGCTGGCACTGTTGTTCACAAATACCCACTGCTTGCCATACACCGTGGAGTTATTGGCAACCCCCTCGTCATACACGTATTGCTGTGCGCCGGCTTCCACCATGGTCGATTCAGCCACACCGTTGCGCCCCACCTGTTGCAGGCCGTCAGCCTTGATCGTTGTCGCCGTCGCCACACCGCCGCTGTAAACCCCCTGGAAACCACCGGTGTTGACAACGGAACGATTTGAAAAACCGTTCTGCTGAACATACTCATAACCACCATTGTTGATGATGGTATCCTCGGACTTGCCGCCCAAATAGGCAAAAAGCTGACCACCGGAGTTGACCGTGTTGTTGATTGAAATGCCCGGGTCATCCGCACGCCCGGTATTGCTGACGTACACCATGCCGCCGTTAAGGAAAGAATCCTTCAGCGTACCGCCGTCCAGCACACGGATCAGCCCGCCGGACTTCACATCAATGTTGACCCCCAGCGCCGGCTCGTTTGCAATATAGCCATCCCAGGCAATGCGTGTGGTTTTCCCGATCCAAACCTCGGCCCCACCGTTCACGGTGGAATCCATCAGGTGCCCCAGCACATTCATTTTGCTGCCGTCAAGCAGGTTCACATTGATGCCCAGGCCAATGTATTCCCCTGCGGTACCAATGCCACCGGCCCCGATCTCGTAGCACTGATGGCTGGCCAGGTCTCCGCTCAGGACAGAAGCGCCGCCATAGGTAACCTCTGTGCGGTCACCACAGAAAGTCTCAGCCCAGGCCTGCTGGCCCAGCCCCAAAACCAATGCACCGGTAAATAACGATAAGGTTGTTTTCATCTGAAAGTACACTTGCCCTTCGTCAGAAATCAGTTCATCAAGAGATTTCAATGAATAGCAGAAATGTGCTTGTGGGCGGAACCCCGTCACTTTCAGAAACAGTTGAAAACCAATTGATGGAAGCTGTGCGCTTCAAATGCATGTCAAGATTAAACCATGGCGTACACTAATTGATTCCAACTAAAAAAATTAAAGATAAAATAAATGTGAGGCTAGTTTAAAAAGTTCTGCGATGCGAAACAAGCCCGGCTTGTGACATATTTCACGCCCCTGAAAAATATAAACACCAAAATCAGAAAAGCGTCGCATGAATTGCACAGATGCCCCAAGAACATATTGTTTTATGTCTCTTGCAGTGGGAACAGAGGGAATGACACCCCGCCACTTTGTGCTCAACAGGCGTGAGTGATTCCGCGGCATCCGGTGAGAGAAAAACAGGTGCCGACAGCCTGGTCGACTAAAATACATTTGACCTTTGTATAAACAGCCTCCAGAGAAAATAACGGGCAAAACCGCACAAGGCCCGGCCACAGGAAAAACGCATACAAAACAAACAACAGCCCCAGCCTTGCCAAACCATCCGCGAGAACTGCCGCAGCATCTTTGGCAACCCGAAACCGCCTGCTGTCATCTGGCAGCAACAGTTTGACGGCTTAGACCTGACCCCGCTGATCTCCAAAGACTGCAATAAGCTGACCAATGCCGACCTGTACGACTACTGGGATGACCTGGCCTACGTCAAAGAACTACAGCCTGACCTGTTTCAATACCTGTTCCCCATCTGTCTGGCTGTATGGCATGAAGAACTCATGCAACACCGCCTGATCACACCGCCTTATTTTTATCAGACATTGCAGCGCTGCAAGGTAACAAAAGGCCTGATGAGCGAGCAGCAGCGGCAAGGCGTTTACCACTACATGTGCGATGCGCTGATCGGGCTGATAGAACAGGAGCATGATTTTGCATACGCCTATATGCATACCCCGGTATACACATGGACAGACACCTTCAACAACCTGGGGGCCCTGGCACCTGTGATAGAAAGCCTGTGGCTGCGCTGGTGGGCGCTGGATAACCACGGTAAAGCCATATCTGCGCTGAAATACGCCAGCGGTCTGGTATACGGCTCCAGAGAAAACCCGCTTTTTCCGCCATGGACACGCGAAGAAGGCGGCGGCCCGCCCAATCTGGCAGATATGGATACCACCTGCTTTAAACAAGGGTGGCTGCCCGAAAACCTGCAGTTCATGCGCGAAACACTGTCTGCCGGCTACATCTGCGACAAACTGGCGCAGGCTGCTGCCGTGCTGCGCGATACACCGGAAAGCGAAACTGCCACACGCATTGCCAGCGATGCGCAGCAGCGGCAGGACATCATCACAATCCGTATTGAAGAAGTCACCTACGGATTACAGTACCCTAGCATGTCGCTTGAATGGAATAACTGAGCACCGCCGAAATCCGGTGTCATGTCTTCATGGCACCATATTGCGTTCTGGCTGAAAACGAACAGCCCGGCAGCCACATATGCTCCTGAAAAACAGAAAGCATCACTGCTCCACAAACGCCCGCTCAATCACAAAGTCACCCGGCTGGGTTGTGCTGCCTTCATGGAAGTTGCGTGCGTGCAGCAGTGCTTTCAGGTCGCGCAGCAGCTCAGGGCTGCCGCATACCATCACGCGGTCATGCGCCGGATCAAGTGCGGGCAAACCCAGCTTTTGCGCCAGCACGCCGCTTTCAATGCCGGTGGTGATACGCCCCTGGTTTTCAAAAGGCTCGCGCGTCACGGTCGGGTAGTACAGCAGTTGTCTGCTGACCAGCTCGCCCAGGAATTCATGCTGCGGCAACTGCTGTTCAATATAGTCTTTGTAGGCCAGTTCTTTCACCTGCCGCACGCCATGCACCAGTATCACCTGCTCAAAGCGTTCATACGTCTGCGGGTCGCGGATCACCGGCATGAAAGCTGCGAGCCCGGTTCCGGTAGCCAGCAGGTACAGGCGCTTGCCCGACAGCAGGTAGTCCACCAGCAGCGTACCGGTGGGCTTTTTACCGACAATGATGGTATCGCCCGGCTGTATATGCTGCAAGCGTGAGGTAAAGCGGCCATCGGGCACTTTGATGCTCAGAAACTCCAGCGTTTCTTCATGATTCGGGCTGACAATGCTGTACGCACGCAGTAGCGGCTTGCCCTCCACCATCAGGCCGATCATGGTGAAATGCCCGTTGGAAAAACGCAGCCCCTGGTCGCGCGTGGTGGTGAATGAAAACAGGCGCTCTGTCCAGTGGTGTACGGACAAAACTGTTTCATGGTGAAAACTGCTCATATCATCTGGCCTTTATAAATCAATCGGGAACGCCCGCACAACCCGTGCGCAGGCAGGCGGCATGCATCGCACATGCCATCACAAAAATCAGTCAGCGTTGACATCAGGCTGCCTTGGCAACTGTCTTAACCATAGCCGCCCCGGCGGTGCGGTTGCTGGCCGGGTCCACCACAATCAGCGCGCCCAGTTGGCGTGACTGCGCATAAGGCAGCAGCGGCAACGGCTGTTGCAGTTGCAGCGTGACTTCACCAATGCTGTTGGCCTGCAACTGCTGCGCAGGCTCGGGTTGCAGGGTCTGGATATTCAGGCTGTGTTCAATGGCAGCCACTTTGGCCTTGACCCAGCGGTGCCCGTGTTTCACCCAGTACAGCCGCCCTACCACCAGCGGCTCATCATCCAGCCAGGCCAGCGTCACGCGGGGTTGTTGAACCAGCGGCGCGGCGGCCTGCGCAACCAGCCAGTCACCGCGTGAAATATCCACCTCACGGTCCAGCACCACCCCCACCGAAGCGCCTGCGGCAGCCTCATCCAGCTCAGACCCTGACGCTAATGCACTGGCCAGCAGGCGCACCACCTGTACCGGCTGGCCCGAAGGCTGTACCCGCAGCGTATCGCCCACCCGCACCTGCCCGGTGGCAATGCGGCCCCAGAAGATGCGCCGCCCGGCCTGGGCCGGCGGTTGCTTACTAACCCCGGCACCGGCTGATTCAGCAGCGGCCTGCCTGCCCGGTTTTTCCACCCACTGCACCGGAAAGGAAAACGGCAACTGTGTTTCGGCAGATGCGCACGGCAGCCCGGTGAGCAATTGCAGCAGGGTCGGGCCGTCGTAAATACCATAAAACTCTCTGGCTCCTTCACCCTTGCCTTTGCCGTCATGGGTCACATTAAAACCCTTGAGCGCAGAGATCGGCACAATACCGGCTACCGCAATACCGGCCTGTTCGGCAAACGCGAGCAATGCAGTCTTGACGTTGCGAAACGCCTGTGCCGGGTTGTTGACCGCGTCCAGCTTGTTGATGGCAAACACCAGCGAAGGCACCCGCAGCAGGTGTGCCAGCAGTGCATGGCGGCGCGTCTGCGCGAGCAGTTGCACCGGTTGCTGCTGCCAGGTCAGTTTGGTCACATCGACCAGCACCACGGCAGCGTCGCTGCTGCTGGCTGCAGTGACCATGTTGCGTGTGTACTGCTCGTGCCCCGGCGCATCGGCAATGATGAATTTGCGCTGCGGCGTGGCAAAGTAGCGGTACGCCACATCAATGGTAATGCCCTGCTCGCGCTCGGCCTGCAGGCCGTCGGTAAGCCGCGCCAGATCCATTTCCGCCGCGCCGTGGCTGCTGTTTTTCAGGCCCGCCAGCTGGTCGGCCAGAATGGATTTGCTGTCCAGCAGCAGACGGCCGATCAGCGTGCTTTTGCCGTCGTCCACACTGCCTGCGGTCAAAAAACGCAGCGCCGGCACAGCAGCCGGTATGCTCTGCCCCAGGGTTTGCGGGCCTAGGGCCGTGACTGTACCCGTAGCGGTATGGGTGACTGTACTGGTGGCTGTGCTCATCAGAAATATCCTTCTTTTTTACGTTTTTCCATTGACGCTTCCGAGGTCTGGTCGTCCATGCGGGTGGCGCCGCGCTCGCTGATGGTCACCGCCGCCGTTTCCACCACAATCTGCTGCGCGGTGGCGGCCCGGCTTTCCACCGGGCAGGTGCAGGTCATGTCGCCCACGGTGCGAAAACGCACAGTTCTCACTTCCACCTGCTCGCCCTGCGCCACCGGTGTAACTGGTGTCACCGGCACCAGCAGCCCCTTGCGCGGCACCACTTCGCGCTGGTGCGCGTAATACAGGCCAGGCAGCGGTATTTCCTCCTGCGCGATATAGCGCCACACATCCAGCTCGGTCCAGTTGGAAATGGGAAACACCCGGAAGTGCTCGCCCGGCAGCAGCCGGGTATTGAACAGCGACCACAATTCGGGCCGCTGCGACTTGGGCTGCCACTGCCCAAAACCGTCGCGGTGCGAGAAAATGCGCTCCTTGGCGCGTGCTTTTTCCTCGTCACGGCGCGCGCCGCCCATCAGCGCGTCAAAGCCGAACTCCTCAATCGCCTCCAGCAGCGTGACCGACTGGTGCGCATTACGGCTTTCCAGCGGGTGCGCCAGCCGCACGGTGCCGCGACGCATTGAATCCTCCACGCTGCGCACGATCAGATCGGCCTGCAACTGCGCCGCGCGCTGGTCGCGGAATTCAGTCACCTCAGGAAAGTTGTGGCCGGTGTCAATCATCAGCAGCGGAAACGGGAAGCGCCCGGCACCGAATGCTTTTTCAGCCAGCCGCAACATCACGCATGAATCTTTCCCGCCGGAAAACAACAGCGCAGGCCGTTCGAAAGCGCCGGCGACTTCGCGCATGATGAAAATGGCCTCCTCTTCCAGATCACTCAGGTGCAAACCCTGCTGCGAATGCTGGTGCGCGTTCTGCTGCAAGTCCCCGCGCAGATGCGGCGGCACGGGTGCTGTCACAGAAGCAGGAGCAGGAACAGCGGTTTCGGAATTTAAACGGGGTTGTAGGGCAATGGGCATATCCATGATGTGTTCTTCACTCTATGATTCAAACAGGTTGTTTTTTTAAAACTGATACAGGAACGGCCGCCACATCGGGCAAGGCCTGCGCTGCATGCGCATGCAGGCCGCACTCTTTGCTGCCCTCAAGTTCCCACCACCAGCGCCCGGCGCGAAAATCTTCACCCGGCGTAATGGCCCGGGTGCATGGCTCGCAGCCGATGCTGGGGTAAAACGCGTCATGCAGCGGGTTGTAAGGCACGCCGTGCAGTTGCACATAGTGCCACACGTCACCCAGGTTCCAGTCTTTGAGCGGGCTGATTTTGACGCGCGGCTGGGCATGTGGCTGCGTATCGTCCTGCACCGCATCGACATGCGCGCGCGCGTCCGACTGTTCCTGCCGCAGCCCGGTAATCCAGCCGGCCTGCCCGGCCAGCATCTGCTGCAGCGGCTCCAGCTTGCGCACCTGGCAGCAGGCCTTGCGCAGCGCCACGCTCTGGTACATGGCCTTCGTGCCGTTTTGCGCCACAAATTGCGCCAGGTGCGCGGCATCAGGGCGGTACACTTTCACTTCACGCTGGTAGTGCTGCTCCAGCGTGTCTTTCAGCGTCAGCGTCTGCACATGCAGCGCGCCGGTATCGAGCATGGCAAGCTGCACCGGCAGGTTCAGCCGGCAGATCAGGTCGGTAATCACCATGTCTTCCACACCCAGGCTGGTGGCCTGCACCAGCGGGGTATAGCGCTGGCAGACGTCCTGCAGCAACTGCTCGGTCGTTTGCACCAGTTGCTCAAAACCGGCGTGGTGGCGGTGCGCGTACAGGTCAATCGCTTTCATCGTCAGCCGCCTTTTTTCGCTGAGAGAGTGCCGTGCGCAGTGCCCCGTGCAAAACCACGGGAAAAAGCCGGGCGGGTTTCGTGCACATCGCCCTGGTAAAAATCAGTGAACAGGCCAAACAGACGCTGCACATCGGCCCGGCTCTGGCCTGCCGGTAAAATCGCCTGGTCAATGCCGCAGCGCCACATCAGCGGCAGTTCGTCAATCATGTAGCTGCCCGCAGCCAGCAGGTGCCCGGTAAAACCCAGCCGCTGGCGCAGCAGCCTGGCCTGGCTGAAAGCGCGCCCATCGGTGGCTTTCGGGAACTGCAGCACCACCGTCTGCACGCCAGCAAGGTGCCCCTGCAGTTGCAGCACGTCATCTTCGGGAACCAGCAGTATCGTGCCGCCGCCCTGCTCCCCGGCCAGCCACGCGCTGAGCGTGGCGCCTTCGTCTGGCGCTTTATCCAGCAAATCAATCGGAAGCGGTTCCTGCGCAATTGAACTCATGCGTAAGCCTCTTCTTTGTCGGCACTGGCAGCCCCGGTTGTCTGGCGCACCGCGTTGGCAGCGTCCTTAAACGGCTGAGCGCCCACGCGCCGGAGTGTATCAATAAAGTATTCGCGCCCTTCGCGCAGCCCAAGATAGGTCATGATCATTGCACCGATGGCGGGTGTGACTTCATCTCCGGCAAACGAGGGGCCAATCACCTTGCCCGGCACGGGCGCGCCGCTGAGCTCACTGCCGTCAGAGCCACCCACGCTGATCTGGTACCATTCCTGCCCGTCCTTGTCCACGCCCAGAATACCGATATGCCCGCTGTGGTGGTGTCCGCATGAATTGATGCAGCCTGATATGTGCAGCCCCAGCGGGCCAATGTCGTAGAGTTCGTCCAGGTCTTCAAAGCGCTCCATCAGCGCCTGCGCAATGGGGATGGAGCGCGCATTGGCCAGCGCGCAAAAGTCCCCGCCCGGGCAGGTGATCATGTCAGTCAGCAGGCCGATGGTGGGCGCGGCAAAGCCGTGCTTTTTCGCCAGCCGCCACACTGCGGGCAAATCCTGCTCATGCACCCACGGCAGCACCAGGTTCTGCTCGTGCGTGGTACGCAGTTCACCGGCAGAAAATGCATCGGCCAGTTCAGCCGCAGCCAGCATCTGCGCGCTGGTGATATCGCCCGGTGCTTGCCCCACACGTTTGAGCGAAAGGTTCACCGCACGCAGCCCTGGTACCCGGTGGCCTTTCACGTTGCGCTCCAGCCAGCGTTGGTAGGCCAGGGCTTCAGCTTCGGTGACAGGCCCTGTACTGACTCCCACGCTGCCCGCTTCTTCACCCGCAGCTTTCAGCCCCGGCGGCGTGGCCGGAAAACCGGCCTGCACGCGCTCCAGCTCTGCCTGTGCAATGGTGTGCGGCCCGCCTTCGTGCGTAATGATGGCGTCATACTCACGCTCCACATCGTCTATGAACTGCTGCCCCAGCGTTTTCACCAGCATCTTGATGCGCGCCTTGTGCATGTTGTCGCGCCGGCCATGCAGGTTGTACACACGCACAATCGCCTGCAGGTAATTCAGCACCTGATGCCATGGCAGAAAGTCGCGTATCTGCGTGGCAATGATGGGCGTGCGCCCCATGCCGCCGCCCGCATACACGGTAAAGCCGACTTCGCCCTGCGCGTTGCGCAGCAGTTGCAGCCCCACGTCATACCAGCGCAGCGCCACACGGTCTTCAGCCGCACCGGTCACGGCAATTTTGAACTTGCGCGGCAAAAAGGTGAACTCCGGCTCCATCGTGCTCCACTGGCGCAGCAGTTCGCAGTAGGGGCGCGGGTCCACCGCTTCGTCTACCGAAATACCGGCATAGGCATCAGTCGATATGTTGCGAATGCAGTTGCCGCTGGTCTGTATGCCGTGCATGTTCACGTCTGCCAGCAAATCCATCACGTCGGCCGCCTGGTCCAGCGGTATCCAGTTGAACTGGACGTTCAGCCTTGTGGTCACATGGGCGTAACCCCGGTCATAGCTCAGGCCAATGTGCGCAAGCTGGCGCAACTGCTTTGAGGACAGTTCGCCGTAAGGCACCGCCACACGCAGCATGGGCGCATGGCGCTGCACGTACCAGCCGTTTTGCAGCCGCAGCGGGCGAAATTCGTCTTCGCTGAGCAGGCCGCTTTGCCAGCGCCCGAGCTGGTCGCGGAACTGGGCTGCACGCTGGCGGATGATCTGTTTGTCAAAGTCGGTATAGGTGTACATCGTTTTACTCTTTTTGTCGTGATTTTTCTTATGGGAACAGTTACAGGTTGAACATCAGGAAAAGCAATCAGGAAAAATTGACCGCCTGCGGAAATGGCTTGAAATACACCCGCTGCCCCTGCTGCAGCAGGCTCAGGCTGGGGTCGTCCCGGGCCAGCTGTGCCTGCACCGTATCGGCCTGGCTCGCAGGTTGCAGCGTGACACGCGTGACTGCGCCCAGCGGGCGAATGTCCAGCGCCACCGCCTCATAAAACCCGGCCTGGTTGGCGGCAGAAAGCAGCACCTCGTGCGGGCGGAAAAACACCGCCTCACCGGCCAGCACGCAGCGGTTCGCGTCGCCCAGAAAGTGGTAGACAAAGTCGCTTGCAGGCTGGTTGTAGATTTGCGCCGGAGAGCCGATCTGCTCGATTTTTCCCTGGTTCATCACCACAATGCGGTCGGCCACTTCCATCGCTTCTTCCTGGTCGTGCGTGACAAACACACTGGTCAGATGAATTTCTTCATGCAGCCGGGCCAGCCAGCGCCGCAGTTCCTTGCGCACCTTGGCGTCCAGCGCGCCAAACGGCTCATCGAGCAGCAGCACTTTGGGCTCCACCGCCAGCGCGCGGGCCAGTGCAATGCGCTGGCGCTGCCCGCCGGAGAGTTCATCGGGGTAATGCTTGCCAAGCCACTCCAGTTGCACCATTTGCAGCAGGTGCTGCACGCGCTCGCGAATCTGCGCTTCGGGCAGGCGCACGCGCCGCGGCTTCATGCGCAGGCCAAAAGCCACATTGTCAAACACCGTCATGTGGCGAAACAGCGCATAGTGCTGAAAGACAAAGCCCACATGGCGCTCACGCGCATCGTGCCCGCTGACGTCTTCGCCATGAAAATCAATCTGCCCTTCGTCGGGCTGCTCCAGCCCGGCAATGATGCGCAGCAGACTGGTTTTGCCGCAACCCGAAGGCCCGAGCAGCGCCACCAGTTCGCCGCTGTTGATCTGCAGGTCAATGCCCTTGAGTACCTGAAAGTCGCCAAACCACTTGCTGACCTGATGAATGCCTATGCTCATAATTGCACCTCTTTGTATTGACTCTTCTTTCTGCCCCGGGCACGCTGAATTCGCGCTTCACTGTACTGGCGTACCAGCAGTACCACCATGGCCATGCCCAGCAGCAGCACAGCCACGCTGAAAGCGGCCACCATGTTGTATTCGTTGTATAAAATTTCAATGTGCAGCGGCAGCGTATTGGTCTGCCCGCGAATGTGGCCCGATACCACCGACACCGCGCCAAACTCGCCCATGGCTCTGGCGGTGCACAGCACCACGCCGTAAAACAGCGCCCAGCGGATGTTGGGCAGTGTGACATGCCAGAAAATGCGCCAGCCGCTTGCACCCAGCACGCGGGCGGCCTCTTCCTCCTGCGAGCCCTGCTCCTGCATCAGCGGAATCAGCGCGCGCGCCACAAACGGAAACGTGACAAAAATGGTGGCCAGCACAATGCCTGGCACAGCGTACACAATCTGCAGGTTGTGCGTAGTAAGGAAACCGGCAAACAGGCTTTGCGAGCCGAACAGCAGCACATAGATGAGGCCTGCCACCACCGGCGAGACGGAAAACGGCAAGTCGATCAGCGTGACCAGAACGCTTTTGCCGCGAAATTCGTACTTGCTCACGCACCAGGCTGCCGCCACACCAAACACCATGTTCAGCGGCACCGAAATCAGCACCACCAGCAGCGTGAGTTTGAATGCGGCAATGGCGTCAGGCTCGCTGATGGCCGCCGCAAAAGCACCCAGCCCTTTTGAAAAGCCCTGCAACAGCACCACCAGCAGCGGGCTGATGAACACCAGTGCAAACACCAGCCACGCGAGCGTAATCAGCACAGCGGCGCTCAGGCGCTGTTTGGTGAATGTTGCGGAAAGTTTTTCAGAAGACCTCCCGGACAATTTGCCGGAGAACCTGCCGGGAACTTTGCCAGAGACTTTGCCGGGAATATGCCCGGCAGATTGCCCAGCGGTATTTTGAGACAGTGCGGCCTGCTGTTTCATGCAGCCTCCTTATTCGCCAGACTTTTATCCGCCAGGCCTTTACCCGCCAGCGCGGGCAGACGCAGGCGGCGCAGCATCCACAGCAGGCTGGCCGGTTTGATGTAACGCTGTATCAGGTTGGTGGCAAACAGCAGCACAAATGAAATCAGCAGTATCAGCACCCCAACCACCGTGCCGCCCACGTAGTCAAACTGGTCGAGCTTGGAAACAATCAGCAGCGGCAGTATCTCGGTTTTATACGGAATGTTGGCGGCAATGAACACCACCGAACCATATTCGCCAATGCCGCGCGCCAGCGCCAGTGAAAATCCGGTGAGCCAGGCCGGGAACAGCGCCGGGAACAGCACATAGACAAACGTTTGCCACGGTTTGGTGCCCAGGCAGCGCGCGGCCTCTTCGGTTTCGCGCGGAATATCACGTATTACCGGTTGCAGAGTGCGCACCGAAAACGGAATGGTGACAAACACCAGCGCGACAATGATGCCCAGCGGCGTATACGCCACCTTGAACGGCAGTACCGAACCGATCGGCCCCTGCGGTGCATACAGCGCGGTCAGCGCAATACCTGCCACCGCGGTGGGCAGTGCAAAAGGCAGATCAATCATTGAATCCATCAGCTTTTTGCCGGGGAACTGGTAGCGCACCAGCACCCAGGCCAGCAGCCCGCCCAGCATGGAAGCGGCAAACGCCGCCACCAGCGCGGTGTAAAGCGAGAGCTTGAGTGCTGCGAGCAGTTGCCTGTGCGTGAGCAGCTTCCATAACTGCGCCATGTCAATCTGGCTGGCATAGATGAACATGCCCGCCAGCGGAATGAGCACGATCAGCGACAGCCAGGTCAGCGTGCAGCCCAGCGTCAGGCCGTAGCCGGGCAGAATGGAAGTGCGACGCGAAGACATGGGGGCTGATTCCTTTCTCTGTTATGCGCTGTTATGCTTTGTGCGCGTATCAGTGGTTGATCTTTTCAAAGATCTGGTCAAACACGCCGCCATCATTGAAGAAGTACGGCTGCGCCTTGTCCCAGCCGCCGAATTCCTGGTCAATCGTCACCAGTTTCAGCTCGGCAAAACGGCTCTTGAATTCGGCAGCAATTTTTTCATCGCGCGGGCGGTAGAAGTTCTGCGCGGCAATGCGCTGCCCTTCGTCGCTGTACAGGTAGTTCAGGTAGGCGGTGGCCACTTCACGCGTGCCTTTGCGGTCCACCACGCTGTCTACCACCGCGACCGGCGGCTCGGCCAGAATGGAAAGCGATGGTGTGACAATTTCAAACTGGTCGCCACCCTGTTCGGCCAGTGCCAGATAGGCCTCGTTTTCCCATGCAATCAGCACATCGCCCAGGTTACGCTGCACAAAGCTGATGGTGGAGCCCCTGGCGCCGGTATCGAGCACCGGTGCATGGCGATACAGCTCGGTCACAAATTCCAGCGCGCGTTCATCGCTGCCATAGCGGTGTTTGGCATAGGCCCAGGCCGCCAGGAAGTTCCAGCGTGCGCCGCCCGATGTTTTGGGGTTGGGCGTGATCACCTCCACGCCGTCTTTCACCAGGTCGTCCCAGTCATGAATGCCCTGCGGGTTGCCCTTGCGCACCAGAAAAACAATGGTTGATGTATATGGCGTGCTGTTGTGCGGCAGCCGGGCCTGCCAGTCTTTGGCGATCAGCGGCTGCTGCAGGTTCAGCGCGTCAATGTCGCCAGCCAGCGCCAGCGTCACCACATCGGCCTGCAGCCCGTCAATCACCGCACGTGCCTGCTTGCCCGAGCCGCCGTGCGATGCCTGTACCGTGATTGTCTGCCCAGTGGTCTCTTTCCAGTGTGCGGCAAATGCCTTGTTATACGCCTGATACAGCTCACGCGTGGGGTCGTAGGATACATTGAGCAGCGTCACCGCCCCGCCCTGTGTTCCCTGCGCACCCTGTGCATAGGCGCTTGTCAATGCACCAGCAGACAAGGCAGTGACACCGGCGGCCAGTAAAGTGGTAATGGTTTTGGCAATACGTTTGAAATTCATGATCAGTCCTGTTTTTGTTGGGCGCAGCATGGCACGTCCATGCACCATGCGTGGAAAAGTTTTTTAACAAACAAATGTGAATCTTGCGATTCAGTAATACATATGCTGATATCAGCAACAACACATGCCGGCAGGACATGCATGCATTCGCCGCCGGAAAATCGCAACCCGGTCATGCACATGCTCATCCATATTGCCATTTATAGGACGGCGGCCCGCATCGCATGCATGCGGCAAAGCGGCTGTGGATGCGGCTGTAAGTAAAAAGGCTGTGGCATTCATGGGATGATGTTCATGCAAAATTTCTATGAGTACAATTGTTCATTCTTTTGCTCCAAATTCAAACTATCTTTTTTAAATGCCGTTATAACAAATTGATCTATAGCATCAGCAATCCAACCCGGTGCATCCGCCCTGACCCCAAGGGGCAGAGCCTTTTCGCATGCCCTTCTTCAGCGTGGACACGCTCAGTAACTGAACGACACATCCACACCACTGGTATGGCCTTCAAACCAGTTCAGCCGCTGATGCAGTGTGACGACCGAGCCCACAATGATCAGCGTGGGCGCATGCACATCATGCTGTGAAATGGTGTCGGGCAGGTCACGGAGCGTGCCGGTAAACACACGCTGGTTTGCGGTAGTGCCCTGCTCAATCAGCGCCACCGGCGTGGTGGCCTGCATGCCGTGCAGCACCAGTTGCCGGCAGATTTCACCCAGACCCACTAGCCCCATGTAAAACACCAGCGTCTGCCCCGGTGCAATCAGCTCCGCCCAGGGCAGTTCAACCGTACCGTCTTTCAAATGCCCGGTGACAAAGCGCACCGATTGCGCATGGTCGCGGTGCGTCAGCGGAATGCCGGCATACGCGGCACAACCACTGGCAGCGGTAATGCCCGGCACCACCTGAAACGGAATATGGTGTTCGGAAAGCCGTTCAATCTCTTCCCCGCCACGGCCAAAAATGAACGGGTCGCCCCCTTTCAGGCGCAATACGCGTTTGCCCTGAAGGGCCAGGTCAATCAGCAGTTGGTTAATCTCCTGCTGTGCCAGCGCATGGTAAGCGCGGCGTTTGCCCACATAAATGCGCTCGGCATCACGCCGGCACATATCGACAATGGCAGGCGCCACCAGCCGGTCATACAGCACCACATCGGCCTGCTGCATCAGGCGCAGCGCACGAAAGGTCAGCAGCTCCGGGTCGCCAGGGCCGGCCCCCACTAGATACACCTCGCCCTGCGGCGGTTGCAGCGGTGTGTGCAAAGCCTGTTCAAACAAGCGGAAAGCGCGGCGCTCACGCCCGGCCAGCACTTCCTGCGCAATAGGGCCCTGAAGGGCCTGCTCCCAGAAGCGGCGGCGGCTTGTGATATCGGGCAGCCACTGCCTGACCTTTTCACGCAGGCGGCCAGCCAGCAGTGCCAGGCGGCCATAGCCAGCTGGAATCCAGCTTTCCAGCCGGGCACGCAGCAAACGCGTCAGCACCGGGGAGTGCCCCCCGCTGGATACCGCCACCATCAGCGGCGAGCGGTCCACAATGGCCGGAAAAATCACGCTGCACAAATCAGGCTGATCCACCACATTGACCGGAATGCCGCGCGCATTGGCATCGTACGCAACCTGTTCATTGAGCCGCCGGTCATCGGTGGCGGCAACCACCAGAAAACACCCCTGCATATCACCCGGCTGGTAAGCACGCTCCACCACCTCATGCAGACTGTCATGCTGATTTCCATGCTGATTTCCATGCGGATTGCTATGCGGATGGTTATGCAGATGGTTATGCAGATGGTTATATGGGATGGCAAGCATTTCCTGCAACGCGGCATTCACCTGCGGGCTGACCACACGCACCTGCGCACCGGCATCCAGCAGCAGGCGCACCTTGCGCAAAGCCACCTCGCCGCCACCCACCACCAGCACGCGGCGTTGTTTAAGGTTATGAAAAAGCGGCAGGTAGTCCATGACTTACACCTGAACTGCCTGAAAGAGACCCATAGCCCGAGAAAACATGATTGCCCCACAATACGAAGAAGGAGAACCATTGTTCACCCGTTTTGTGCAATCTCAAACCATCATTTTTTTATTTTTTTATAACCAATATGTCTATAGACAGCAGCGGCACTGGCACAGCCCTTACCATGACCATCGTCAGTGCGATAAACATCCGGTCATTACGGGCATACGCTCCCGCATAAAATGGGCTGGTGTAAATAACAAGCAAACGCGCATCGCTCATGAATTCATGCGGCCGATGCATGTAACAACAAAAACGGGATCAATATTCATGGAACTTGGAATCAAAAACAAAGTGGCCCTGGTACTGGGCGGTGGTGGCGGTCTGGGCGGCGCCATTGCGCAGGCGCTGGCCGGTGAAGGCGTGAAAGTGGCAGTGGCCGATATCCAGCAGGCCAACGCACAGGCCACCGTTGACAAAATCACCCAGGCTGGGCAAAAAGCCATGGCGCTGCAATGGGACCTGGGCGACCTGAACTGTATTGATGACAAAGTGCGCCAGATTGAAGCCGAACTGGGGCCGGTCGATATTCTGGTGAACAACACCGGTGGCCCGCCACCCACACCAGCCCATGGACAAAAAGCCGAACTCTGGCGGACGCACTTTGACAGCATGGTGCTTTCGGTGATTGCCATTACCGACCGGGTACTGCCCGGTATGCGTGAGCGCAAATGGGGCCGCATCATCACCAGCACATCGTCCGGCGTGATTGCTCCCATTGCCAATCTGGGGCTGTCCAACGCGCTGCGCCTGTCGCTGGTGGGGTGGTCTAAAACACTGGCGCGTGAAGTGGGGCGTGATGGCATTACTGCCAACATCGTGCTGCCCGGACGCATTGCCACCGGACGCATCACCTATCTGGACGAAGCCAAGGCGCAGCGCGAAGGCCGTCCGGTTGCTGAAGTGGCAGCAGAAAGCACTGCCTCCATTCCAGTGGGCCGCTACGGCAAACCACAGGAATACGGCGATATGGTGACATTTCTGGCCAGCGAACGCGCCAGCTATATTACAGGCTCTGTGATCCGGGTGGATGGCGGGCTGATCGCCAGTATTTAGCCACGCCTGTATAGATTTGAAATGCATACCCGGCACCTGGCGGCTGTTCATACTGAATAGCCAACGGGTGCTGGCGTTGCGCTCTGTCAGTCCAGATACCGCGTATGTGCCCGTGCTACCTGGTTTTCAGTGACCTCAATGCTGCAAACACACCTGCTGCTTAAAAGCGTTTTCCACACCATGATGACCTTACCGGTTTGCGGCCCTTTCAGCGCATCCAATGATTGTTGATTTTCATATACTGCGCTTTTTTGATCTGACATGAAGTGTGCCTGGCGCGGATCGGCCCCTGCCTGTACAGCACTATGCATAACCTGCGTTACATCAACGGGTGCCCCAAAAAGATACTGAGCGCAGAACTGCTCCGCTTTACGATGGGCCTGGTGATATTGAAACGTATCCACACCGATAAGCAGTATGCCCAGCAAAATAATGCCCCCTAAAATATAAACTGCACTCTTAAATATACGACCCCATACCCTGGACATATGGCCTTTCTAATATAAAGCATATGAAAAATAATCCTGCCCACAATACAAACCAAGGCTTTCATCACAAGCCCCTCACGAATCCGACATATTCACCACTTCTGTTTCAATGACTGTGCCGGCATCCATACGAATTTCGCAAATACAGCCCCCCATCCTGAATACTTCCCATCCTTGACTGATAACACCCGTCTGCATCAGCCGCAGAGCTTCTGAGGCATTGATACCCGGATTATTCTGAGCAAGATTTCAGCATGTGTTCATCCTATCTGCACAATACGGTTTTAATGGACAGCATATCATTTTCTGTTTTAGCACATCCCAAACCGACAGCACATCATTCCATCAGTGATATATGCGGTCACCGACTGATAACCATGCCCCCGACATGATCCGCCCTGCCGCCTATACTCTTTGTACGATCATCACTCACACAAACACTGGAGGTTTAAATATGAAACGCAGCGCAACCGCAGTTTGGCAAGGCACCATCAAAGAAGGCCAGGGCACGCTTTCCACCCAAAGCAAAACCCTGAGCAGCACACCTTATTCTTTTGTATCCCGTTTTGAAAACGGTGCTGGCACCAACCCCGAAGAGCTGCTGGCGGCCGCACATGCAGGTTGTTTTACCATGATGCTCAGCAGCCTGCTGACCAAAGAAGGCTTTACACCCAAACAGATTGACACCCAGGCCGATATCACGCTGGACCCCGCCAGCGGCACCATCACCACTTCCCAATTAACGGTCAAGGCACAGGTGCCTGGTATTGAGCAGGCCAAATTTGCTGAGATTGCGAAAAACGCCGAGCAGAACTGCCCGGTGAGCAAGCTGTTCAAAGCAGAAATCAAACTGTCATTCACGCTGAACTGATTTCACCCTGCCGCCCGCTTCACCAGTCAACAGGCCAGGGACTCCTGTATGCAACAGCAACATATACAACACTGGTGAAGCACTCCCGGCCTGAGCTTGCAGGCCGCAAAGCATCTCTCCAGTCCCGTATCAAACCCATCTCAATCTCATATCCGGCCGGGCCTGACACCATCATGATGTCCTAACCCCCGCAGCGGTGTTCTTGCCATTGCGCTGCCTTATTGCCTTACCTATCGCCTTACATACTCATACTCTTCTCAGGCACATTCCCAGGCACGTATTCTGTATCGCTGTGCAGTATGGCACCAACTGCACCAGACAGGTTTTTCTAAAACCACGGGTTATACCTTTTA
The DNA here is from genome assembly GCF_963921665.1 of Saezia sanguinis. Taxonomy (NCBI): domain Bacteria; kingdom Pseudomonadati; phylum Pseudomonadota; class Betaproteobacteria; order Burkholderiales; family Saeziaceae; genus Saezia; species Saezia sanguinis. The sequence goes on along the minus strand of NZ_CAWUGC010000003.1, from coordinate 42,653 downwards.
AATCCGAAAGTTATACCGAATTTCGTTTTGTTCAAACCGCTGCTGTCAATAGGTATACCAACAGAAAAACAACGAAAAAACGTGACTTATTTCACGCATTTCTGTGTGCATGTTGTTCTGTTTATACCTGATCAATCAAAACCTCTGTACTATTTTCTTAGGAAAGACTAACTGCTTTTCTAAAAAATAAAGAACCGTAGAGTTCGTTCTTTCATCTATTTTTACAGGGCAAGCAGTATCATGAATACGACCTATCGCATCGTATGGAGCCGCTCTCAAAACCAACTGGTTGTTGCATCCGAGCTGGCAAAAAACCACAAGGCTCAAAGCAGCACAGCCGTGCGCCATACCTCCCCCAAGTCTGCTCACCACAAACATGTTGCACACTGGAGCAAAGCCCTTGTGCATAAGGCCTGCCTGGCTGCTTTAGGCCTGTTTGCCGCAGGCGCGGCTTACGGGCAGGCCAGCATCACCGGCCCGATAAGCGGCAACCAGAGCTTTGCCACAAATACCACCATCACACTGCCCAATACCAACGACAATACAAACGCGCTGACGGCGAACAATGGGCAAACCGCCACTGCCAGCAGCGGCACGGTCATCACGGTCATCGTTCAGGGTGAAGCCACCGACCCGGCAAGTGGCAACTACGGCCTGCGCACTTTCACAGGCGGCCTCATTGATTTCAGCGGCAGCAAGGTCGTTGTGAGCAACTCGGCTGACCCGGCCTCAAAAATGGCAGTGGGTGTTTATGCCAACGGGGGCACCATTCTGTTGGGCGATGATGCCGAAGTCTATGCTTTAAAAGCAGCAAGCGGCATGGCAATTGTTTCTTACCTGGGCGGAAACGTCACAGTGGGCAATAACGCTATTTTGCGAAACAATGCATCCGGTAGCGGCACCATTCAGGCGGCCTGGGACTATAGCAGCATCGTGATCGGGTCTGGCGCTAGCATCACCAATGATGGTTCAGGCGACAGTTATGGCGCGCACTATGGTGTGTTTGCCGGTGGTAGCAGCCGCATTGAAATCGGTTCGGGCAGCACAATCCAGACCCTTGCGGGCAGTACCACAACCAACAACATTGGTATTTACGCGTCCGGCGGTACTGTGGTCATGGGGGAAGATGTCAGCATCAGCACCCAGGGAACATATTCGTACGGCATCACAGCGCTTGCCAGCTCTAACATCAGCGGGGGCAAAATAACGGTCACCACGACCGGTAACAACAGCTACGCAATCAGTGCCCTCAACAGTTCTGTGGTGAATCTGGGCGCAGACAGCCTCATCACCACCAGCGGCACCTCGGGCCACGGCATCAATGCACAAAGCAATTCACAGGTCACACTGGATGACGACTCCACAATCGTGACCAGCGGCAATTCCACGCTGGGGGTCAGCTCGCACAGCGGCGCCATCGTGACACTGGGTGATCACGTCACCATCAATACATCGGGCCAGATTTCCTACGGCATGCAGTCCGACGGTGACGGCGGCGCGTCGGAAATCCATGTGGGCGATTTTTTTGTATTTGAAAGTTCGGGCCTGCGTTCGCGCGGCGCTCAGACACGCCGCGGCGGTACCATCATCATTGGCGATGATGCTTACTTCTCCACCACCGGAGACGAAGCCACTCTCGTTTATTCCAATGAGGCCAACTCGGTTCTGACCATTGGTGACCGTGCGGTTCTGACTGCAACAGGTGCTTCTGCCAACGGCGGCGGTGCCGGCTCAGGCGCCAAACTGACCATTGGTGAAGATGCCAGCATCACCATTTCCGGTGACCTGGCCATCGCTCTTTATGCCACGGGTGCCGGCTCCGAAACCAGGGTCGGGCACGATGCCACCATCACCACCAGTGGCGACCAGAGCGAAGGCGTTTATGCCACCAGTAGCGGTTACGTCTTCATTGGTGACGAAAGCGATGTCATCACCAGCGGCACGCAATCTACCGGGCTGTATGCATACAGCAATGCCGCCGTCATTGAAACCGGCACCGGCGTCACCATTGACACCACCGGCGACGGCTCCTACGGCGTACGGGCCCAGCCCAATACCACCGTCAATTTAGGCAACGCCAACATGGTCAGCACCGCTGGCCAACAGGCGTATGGCCTGGTTGCCAATGGCAGCGGCGCACAGGTTAACACAGGCGATCAGTTGCAGGTAACGGCCACAGGCAGCGACGCTCATGCCGTATTTGCCCTCAGCGGCGGTTATACATCCATAGGTGAAAGAAGTAGCGTCACCACCACCGGCACGCAATCCACCGGGCTTTACGCGCTGGGTGATGCCTCCATCATCACGGCCGGCAACAGCGCCACGGTCAGCACCACAGGAGACGCCTCGCACGCGGTACAGGCCGAAGGCGGCCAGGTATCACTGGGGGCAAACGCTGCCATCAGCGCCCAGGGACAAAATGCCTATGGCCTCACCGCCCTGGACGGGGGGCATATCTACCTGCATGGTGCCACCATTTCGGTTGACGCTTCCAAAACCTCCGACCCCATCTATGCCAGTGGACAGAATGGCGCAGGCAACAACGCTGCGGTCACCGGGGATGGCGTCTTCAACATCAGTGGCGGGGCCATCGTGGCCGATGACAACAGCACCATCGACCTCACCCTGCGCGACACCTCCCTCTTTACCGGCTATACCCAGACCTCTGCCACCAATGCCACCAATACCCTGGCGCTGGAAGGCCTGAACTCCCGCTGGTACATCACCCAGGATTCTGCGCTCACGACGCTCAACCTGCACCAGGGTTTTGTCGACTATACCGCAGCCCCCCTGGGCACCCGTTTGAGCGTGACCAACCTCGGGCAGATGGCCGGTGGCCTGGGTGGCTTTTTTGTCATGAAGACCGACCTGCTGGCCGCTCAGGCCGATACGCTGGAAGTCAGCGGCACCACTTCCGGCACCCATGGCCTGTTTGTTGTTAACAGCGGTGCCACCAACACCACCGGCAGTGAAACCCTGCCGCTGGTTTATACCGCCAATACCGGCGGCAGCTTCTACCTGGTTGAGCCGGTTGATATTGGCGCCTGGCGCTACGGCCTGCGTCAGGCAGACACCACCGGCAGCCCCTGGGCCCAAAGCTGGGAGCTGTACGCCACCGGCGAGATATCAGATGCGGTATCCGGCCAGGTCAACACCTTCTCGGGTGCTTATCTGCTTTCCATGATGGAAAACCACACCCTGATGCAACGCCTGGGCGACCTCAGGGCCAACCCGCGTGCTGCGGGCCTGTGGGTACGAGGTTATGGCGGCAAGTTTGAATCAGGCGCCAGACGCTACGTCCGTGGCTTTGACATGGACTACCAGGGCATACAGATCGGGGCCGACTACCAATGGAACCAGCTTGAGGGCTGGAGCGTTTATACCGGCGGCATGTTCGGCTACAGCAAGGGCGACCTGGACTATGGCAACACCGGCAATGGTGATGTAGATCTCAAAACCCTGGGCCTGTATGCCACCTTTGTGGAAGACGGCGGCTTTTATGTGGACGCGGTGGTCAAGTACTCGTGGATGAAAAACGAATACAGCCAGCTTGACAGCAGCCTGGGCTATGTGACCGGCAGCGATGTCAGCACCAATGGCGCCAGCTTATCGCTGGAGGTGGGCAAACGCTTCCACTTTGACCAGGCCAGCCGCGAAGGGTTTTACCTGGAACCGCAACTGCAGCTCAGCTACAGCCACCAGGGCAGCGGCAGCTTCTACGGCTCGCACGGGGTGGTGGTGCATGTGGACAGCATCGCCACAACGCAGGGGCGTATTGGCACACTGGCGGGCTATGAGGTCAAATCCGGCGACACGCCGTTCAATGTCTACGGCAAGGTGTCTTACATCAAGGAGTTTGACGGAGACATCGGGTTTACCGCCAATAACAGTTACCTCACAGACAGTTTTGGCGGCACGCGCTGGGTGTATGGTGCCGGGGTGACGGCCCGCTTGAATGAGCAGCACAGTGTCTATGTGGACTTTGAGCGCTCCAGCGGGGGGAACTTCAAGCAGCCATGGGCTCTTAATGCCGGGTGGCGGTTCTCGTTCTGATAAGAAGCAGCGTAGACAAAGGCCTGGGGGTATGCATTGTTATCAGTGCATACGCCCTGTGGCCTCTTTGCTGACTTTCCGATCGGCTTAAAGAAGCTGCGCCAGTCCGCGGCTTATGCTTATTCGGGCACTCTGAGCAAACGGAGCCCATCCCCCGTTTCCTCCACCCGATAGGTGCCCAGAGCCACATCCACTGTTTTACTGTAATTGCCACACATGCCGTGCTGCTCCATGCGCAGCAAATGCAGCCGGATATGGTGGGCATCCACCACGTCATACCTGCCGTACACTGCAGGAAAGCAGTCGTTGCCGCATGGTGCTGTGTAATAGCTTCTGAACGTCAGATCCGGTTCAAACCGCACCTGGTTGCCATAGAGGAATTCACCGCGCATTCTGCCTGAAGAACGCATAGCTGCAATATCCGTCAGTTGATAAGACTCCCCTTCCGGCATTCCGATTAACTCACCTGCCATGGCCCAGTGCCCTTCAACAAGGCTGGCCGTATTTCTGCTGCCAGCATCCTGCGCCAAGGCAGGTATGGCGGCCATCAGCAACGCTATCCAGATCCATACTTTTTTCACTTGACACCCCACTTGACATACCCTCCCGCTTTTTGCCATTCACCGGCATTGTGATTGATATTCATCTGACTTCGCCTGAAATACCACAGCTCAGTGCCCGCAGCAACACGATGATTCTTCCCATTGCCCTCCCCTTTTGGCAAACCTTGAACAGGTTTTTAACTGATTCATGCCAGATGTATACCAGATGTATGCCCCTGCACATTGCAGGGGACTGTATGGCTTATACGCCGCAACCGGCCGCCAGGGGTTAAATGGATTGTTTATGCGTTTTATTCCCCTTTTGCCCGCTTTTTTACCCTTGGCCCGCAGTATTCATATAATGAGAAGTTATGCCGTTGGCATTGCAGGCGGGGCGCCTGCGGATACAACAGTGTTAAGGGCCGTCTGCCCATGCAGGTTGAAGGCAAATTGTGCAGCAATATCAAGAGTTTCACCGACAATATGTGCTTTTTGCGAGCGTTGTCCAGAAACCGCTTTTTGAAAACCATTGAACCATTTGAAGGACCATTTGATCATGATGAAAAAGTTAGTTTTAGGATTGCTCGCGGCCTCTGCCATGCTGTTATCGGCCTGTGACAAAGGCAGCGAAAGCAGCCAGAGCGCACCCGCCCCGGCTCCTGCACCGGCACCAGCCAAAATTGTGATCGGGCTGGATGACAACTTCCCCCCCATGGGGTTCCGTGACGACAGGGGCGAACTGGTCGGCTTTGATATTGACATGGCACGCGAAGCCGCCAAACGCATGGGTTTGCAAGCCGAGTTCAAACCGATCGACTGGAGCACCAAGGAAGCTGAACTGGCCGGCAAGCGTGTTGACCTGCTGTGGAACGGCATGACAATTACCGAAGCACGCAAACAGGTTATGAACTTTTCCAATCCTTACATGGAAAACCACCAGATCATCATTGTCAAAGCCGGCTCTGAAATCACCGACAAGGCTGGCCTGACTGGCCGGGTGGTTGGCGTGCAGGACGGCAGCAGCGCGGTGGACGCGGTAGAGGCTGACACCGAAACCGCCGATGCGATTGGCGAGCTGAAAAAATATGCCGATAACGTGACCGCCCTGATGGACTTGGCCATTGGCCGCGTGGACGCCGTGGTGGTGGACGAAGTGGTGGGCCGTTATTACGTGGCTCAAAAGCCTGGTGAATACACCGTGCTGGAAGACAATTTCGGCACTGAAGAATATGGTGTAGGCCTGCGCAAGGAAGATACCGAGCTGCAAGCCAAGCTGCAAGCAGCGCTGGACGCCATGAAGGCTGACGGCACCTCGGCCAAAATTGCCCAACAATGGTTTGGCGCTGATATCGTTAAATGAATGTGACGGTTCTGTAATTAAAAAGCTGCAGGCCAAAGGCTTCATCAGAAGAAGACCTGATCCTGTAGCTTTTTCAGCGTCAATGCATTGCTGGCGCAAGCATGGCTGACCGACTCTCTTGCATGACTGTCTGCTTTTAAATGGACTACATATTCCAAATCATCGGGCCTTTGTGGCAAGGCACCCTTGTCACGCTCAAGCTGTTTTGCATCACGCTGGTGCTATCCATTCCGCTGGGCCTGGCGCTGGCGCTAATGCGGCTGTCCAAAATCCGCGCGCTGAGCTATGCGGTCAACATTTACATCTGGCTGATGCGCGGCACGCCGCTGCTGCTGCAAATGCTGTTCATCTGCTATGCATTGCCGCTGATGCCGGTCATCGGTATCACACTGCCGCATTTTGAAGCCGCCGTGGTGGCTTTTGCGCTGAACTACGCCGCCTATTTTGCCGAAATTTTCCGGGGCGGCATTCTGGGCGTGAACAAAGGCCAGTACGAGGCCGCCCAGACGCTGGGCTTTACCTACGCCCAGACCATGCGCCGCATTGTGCTGCCGCAGATGATCAAACGCATTCTGCCGCCGCTGAGCAATGAAACCATCACGCTGGTGAAAGACACCTCGCTGATCTACGCGCTGGCAATCAACGACCTGCTGCGCGTGGCACGTGGTTTTGTCAACCGCGACGCCAACTTCACACCGTTTCTGGTGGCAGCGGTGTTTTACCTGTGCATGACACTGGTGCTGACCTGGTTCTTCCAACGACTGGAGAAACGCTATGCCGTCTACGACGACTGATCTGCAAGCGCTCATTACCGCCAGCGATATTGCCAAGCGCTTCGGTCACCTGGAGGTGCTTAAAGGCGTTGACCTGCGCATCAGCAAGGGTGAAGTGGTGGCCATTATCGGGCCGTCGGGCTCGGGTAAAAGCACGCTGCTGCGCTGCCTGAACCACCTGGAAACAATTGACCGCGGGCAGATTGTGATTGAAGGGCAAACGCTGGTCAGCACCCCGGCAGGCAGTGCACGCGCAGTGTATGCGCCCGATGCCCAGGTACGGCTCATCTGCGCCAAAATGGGCATGGTGTTTCAGCAGTTCAACCTGTTTCCGCACATGACTGTGCTGCAAAACATCATCGAGGCACCAATGACCGTCAAGGGCATAAAACGTGAAGCCATTGTGCCCAAAGCACAGGAGCTGCTGGAGAAAGTCGGGCTGCTGGCCAAGCAGGACAGCTACCCCTCGCAGCTATCCGGCGGGCAGAAACAGCGGGTAGCCATAGCCCGCGCCCTGGCGATGGACCCGGACATCATGCTGTTTGACGAACCAACCTCGGCACTGGACCCTGAGCTCACCGGCGAAGTGCTACGCACAATCCAGCGGCTGGCGGAAGAAAACATGACCATGGTCATAGTCACGCACGAAATGGCTTTTGCGCGTGAGGTGGCTGATGCCGTGTACTTCATGGACCAGGGCAAAATCATCGAAGGTGGTGAAGCCAGGGCTTTTTTCGCCAACCCCACGCACGAACGGACTCGCACCTTTTTGCAAACCATGCTGTAAAAGGCAGCACAGGCTTTTTTTAGGCACCCGCCGCTGGTCAACAGCGCGGCGGTTTGCCTGTTGCCAGAAACCACCCTGCCGGTAATGCCCATGGCGCACTGGCCTTACTTTATGTATGATGCAACTTATTGTCTGCAAAATGGCAAAACGCCCTAAAATGAGCGCTCAAAGGAGACTCCCACATGCCTAAAGCCCTATCCAAAGAACAGTTACGCATGCACCGCAATGACTACATGCGCAGATACTTCAGCCAGTGCACGGTTACCCAGTTGATGGATGAGGTCAACCGCATTGCGCTCGATTCGCGCGAGTTCGACGAAGACGAGCTCTACGCAGCCGCAGCAGAGCTGCAGATCAGGGGTGGTAAAGAAGCCGTTGAATTTGCACTGGAAGCCAGCCAGGGCAAAAAGCGGCAACGTGATATCAGCGCCTACATACTGGGCCAGATCAAACTGCCGACCCCTGCGCTCAAGAAAAAAGCGCTGGCCTGCTTAACGAACATGGCGCTCAATGACCGTGCCGCCCTGGTGCGCAGCGGTGCGCTCTCGGCCCTGGGGCACTTTGATTTTGGCAAAAAACCGCAGTACGCCCAGGAACTGCTCGACGCGATCAGCCACGCCGTGCAGTCCCCGGAATTTGACCTGCGCTTTTCAGCCATATTTGCGCTGATGAATATCAGGCACCCCGAAACGCAAGCCCTGCTGCTCAAACTGCTGCGCGACAAGGACAAATCTATTCGTGACTGGGCGGCATTTGCCGTGCATTGTCATGGTGATGAGTCTGCAGACATCTATACACCAGCCATCCGCAATGCGCTGGTCAAGCTGCTCAATGACAAAGACGAAATGGTCAGGGCCGAAGCCATCTATGCACTGGCGCAGGCAAAAGACCTGCGCGTGATTCCCGCACTGAAAAAAGCGCTGCGCAGCCTGGATGCCCTAGACATCTGCATCGAAGCCGCCGGCACGCTGGGCAGGGCAGAACTGCTGCCTGCGCTGGAGCGCCTGCAGAAAAAATGCGACCAGTACGCCAAGAAAAACAAGATGACAAAGCAGGAAACACCTGACGAAGACAATGATGACCCGCTGTTTCAGGCAATTGCCGCCATTCGGATGGCGCAGCAACATCAGGAAAACCAGCCGGCCGCATAACAGGCACAATACAATGCCCTCAAACAAAAGCCACCTGCGGGTGGCTTTGTTGATGGTGCAATCAATTCAGTGCGCGTCGGGCGGTTTCCCTCAACCGCTGCCGGGTGGTCGATTTTACGGCCCTTCATTGCCACCGATACTGTTTATTTTTTCGCGCGCACCCTGTTTATATCACATTTATGCCACATGCCCGCGCATTGTATACAGCGGCACCCACCGTGCCGACAGCACTTTGTATGCGTATGGCAACACACCGTTTAACATATTGATACCCACCGCATCAATAATTTATACCTTGCATTTTTTGGACCGTTTATCAATACATGGCTTTTACACTAGGGCGTGTGAATACAAAATGATAGGAGCGCGAAAGCATGTTCAGACAGATGACCAGCAAGGTAAACCGAGTGCCATGTAGTCCATCTACACAAACGAGGGCTAACGCCGCTGGGCGCTGTCTGAGCGTCTTTCCCTTCGGGCTGCCATCAGACAATAGCGTATGCTTTGTCGCGCATCCATCTATGGCTGATGTGCAGCGCACTTCCTGTATTATGTGTTCACACGCCCTAGCCCAATCAAGCTTGAACACAAGTTATTGAGACGCTATTCATTTGTCGACCCTTCACTTTAAGGAGAGCCCACAATGTCCATAACGTTGTGCCGCCATTGCAACTATACCCGCCAGCCCTCAGATACGGCCCCGGCTTATGAGTGCCCGCGCTGTGGCGAGTTTTATGAACTCTCACTGGAGCCGCTGGAAAACAGCACAACACCTGCTCCCGGGCCGGTCTCATCCCCTGTGGCTGCAACACCTGCCACCGGTGCACTGTCGCTGGAACCGCTGCACCAGGAAGTCGCCGCACCTGCACCCGCTGCACGAGCGCCGCTTTCAGTGCCCGCAGCCAGCCACGCTGCCCGTAAACCGCTGTCGGATGACGCCACCGCTACCCGCTCTGCAGCCAGAAAACCGTCTTCGGCTGCGGCGGCACCTGCAGCAGCAGTTTTGGCCCACGGCAACAGCACAAAAGAGAAAAAACCTGCGTCTTCCAGACCCAAAGGCAAAGTGTGCCCCAAATGCCGCTACGAACGTAAGCGTACTGATACCGCACCCGATTATGAGTGCCCGAAATGCGGCGTTATCTACGACAAGTACATTGCGCCTGAAGCACGAGCGGACGCACCTGGCCGCAAAGGCAAAGTCAAAATACCGGCCCTGCCGATGACAAGCAAAATCGCCGTGCTGTTTGCGCTGGCCATCACCATATCGGTGCTGTTTGCTTTGCCTAAGCTGGTTGATGACGTGGCATTTCTCAGCCGACTTGACTACTGGCTGACAGGCAAAATTTTCCCCATGAGAAACCAGATTTTTGCTGTGGTGCTGGCCCTGGTTCCGGCCTGGCTGTTTATCTTCCTGACACAACTGTGGGACCATGTGCAACACGTTGCACGGCGAACACAACTGCTGATGGGCTGCATCGGCGCGTACCTGATTGGTGCCACCGGTTGGCTGGAAATGCTGTCGTATCAAAGCAAAAGCCCGATCTTTGCAACGCTTCAGCACCTGCTGACCATCTGCGGTGCACTCGGCTCACTGGTCCTGCTGGTAGCCATTTTGATCTCGCTGCGTGACCGTAACCTGAATGCCCACGGCAAACCCAAACTGCTGCGCTGACCACCCTATTTTGACGAGGTAACAAATATGAAACGGATTTTTCTTGGACTGCTTATCCTGCTGGTTCAATTTATCGACAACCTGCCATGGGACAGTTTGCGCCGTGCGCTTGGCATGCCATACTGGGACAGCGAGCTTGCCTCTTTGATCCCGATTGTTGCGGCCATCATCATTACAATCGTGTTTTTGCGGACAACGCGGCTGCGTGAGCGCCTGGATATGCCTGCACCGGGGTTGATGCTGATCACGGTTGGCATTGTGCTCAATATCGGCGTCTGGATCACCATCATCGGTGTCGTCATTGCCATTATGAGCATCATTACGCCTGAACAGATTTTTATCGGTCTGGTGGCCCTTGGCGTATTTGCCACCAAGTTTGGCGCGCTCATTCAGGCATGCGTTGTCTTTGCCAATATTCTGCTGCTGATCGGCTTTTATCGCCTGTTTATCCACCTTGAACCTGACGAGACCACCGCACTGCGCCATATACACGATTAATACAGCGTCCAGTTCATCACCACAAAGCCGGGTTATCACCGGCTTTTTCATTTGTAAGATAGAGCACATCTGCATGATGCAGGCATGCCTTAACAACATTGCCCGGTTTTCTCCGTCACCTGCTGAACGCCAGTTGCCGGCATCACGCCAGACAGCAGCCATCTGCCTGCACGCGGGGCGAGTTACTGAACTGCATCTTGGGCCAGCAACTCCTGAATCTGCTGATGCGAAAGCTGCACCATGATATGGCTTTTGTCGTACACCTCATGCGGCAGCTTCTGCAAATAGGCAATGCCCTGGTCAAAGCCGACCCATCCCATCATGCCCAGGCTACCGTTCACTTCTCCTACCAGTGCCAGCCGCCACTCGCTCACATCCACATTTCCTGTCTGGTTCGCATCGGTCACGGGTCTGACCGGAAATACCGACAACGCGCCTTCTGTCAGTGTATATACTCCCAGCACCGCATCCTGATCGCCTTTACGATACAGCGTGGCCTTGGCATAGTAGTAGTCCTGGCGCTGCTTTTGGTCAAGGTAATCCGCATAGATACGCATCGCCCCTTCATCGGTGCCCGCCGCTCTGACCTGCATGATCATCTGCTCTTGCAGGTCAATCGGATTGATGGCCCCGAAGATGGTCATGTTGTCGAATTTACCGAAAATGCCTTTCAAAAAGCTCCGGGTCGACGCGATTTTCTGCTCTTTCTCATCGGCCAGCTTGCTGAGAAACGAATGCCCCTCATGGTCCTGGTTATAGTAATGTTTGGCCTTTAAAAACCGGGCAATCCGAAACACCGCATCATAGTAGTCGCTGATATCACCATCGGTAGACGGGTCATTCAGGTAAAGCGACACCGTGCGCCCGCCATTTTTCAACTCCACACCAAAGCCCCGGCCAATACGCGCCGGCCGATAAACTGTAAAGTAACTGCCCTCCTGGCCATCGGTCTCTTCAAATACGTTGGCGTGGTTTTTGATTCCCACCTTCATATCTGCACCCAACAGCTTTGGCAGCTCTGCAAACGTTACTTTCTTTTTAAACAGCCCTGCGCTTTTGATCTCAATTGTTACCGACATAGGCCCCCTGACTTCATAATGATCGCTTCATTATGCCCAAAATACAATTTAATTTATTGTATTTTTCCTTCGATATGTCTACTAATTCACCATTGTGGTGCATATTGGGGCTGAACTTTTTTTCGCGGACAAACTCCTTAAACGTATCAATGCATTTTTTATGCATCTTTTGACAAAGGGAAATGAAAATTCTTATGTCCGACCATGATGACTCCTTCTTTGAAGAACTGCTATTTGAGTACTCAACAGATGAGACGCATACCCCTTCTAGCAACGCTGGTACTGGCGCCAGTGCGGGTACCCGCACAGGCAAACCGCCTTCAGCTCCTGCCAAAAAAGTGCTGTCTTCGCTGAAAAAACCCACCATTGAACGTGTGCAACTGCGGTTCGATATCCCGATTGATCTGGCGATCCAACTGCAGGACGCCGCTTTTGAAAGCGACCACTCCGTCAATACTGAAATTGCCTGCCGGTTGAAAAAAAGTTTTTGCAAACGCCAGGACACCAACAAAAACCCGGACGCCAAATCCAACCCGCTGGAAGACATACCAGCACAGATCGCAGAAGTGAAAACCATGTTGCGCAAAGAAGAGCAACGCGCCAAAAGGCTGAAAGACAAGGATAAGATTTCAAATACCCATTTGAGAATCACCATCTACACCTGCCTGATTAAAAGCCTGGAGCAAAAACTCAAACACATTGATGAAATCGACCGCCAGACCAAACATCTGGTTGCAACGCTGGTTGGGCACAAAATCTGATATTTTGAACACAGACATGCATTTGCAGCCGCCGCATATACCAGTCATGAGCAGTACCTGCCAGGTGCTTTTTCCCCAGGCATATCCGTATGCTGCATCGGCAAACGTGTTTTACCACACGCATCAAACCAAAAAACCACCTGATTATTCAGGTGGTTTTTATCATGCACGTTACCGCTCACGCACTCAGTAAGAATCATCCCACCAGTGCCCGCCTCTGAGGTTAAACCAGTTGCTGATGCGTGCCCGGCAGTTCGGACACAGGCTGTTTGTCGGGGGCGGTGCTTGCATCAGCCCCTCAAGGCATGTCCAGTGGAATACATGCCCGCAATCTTCCAGCTTGGCGTCGCAACCGCCTTCCAGACAGATTGTGCAGTTTGTACCCAGTTCTCCTTGTGTTGCCGCACCTTTATCTATCGGCATATGATTTCTCCTTTGTTCACCAGCAGACATACGGTCAGTTCACATGCAGACCGGATACCCATCTTGCGGTAAATATTCTCGCGGTGTTTATACACCGTATGCATGCTGATCGAAAGTGTTTTAGCAATCTCCTTGCTGAACTTACCCTTGGCAATCAACAGGGCCACCTCTTTTTCCCGCGGTGTCAGCAAATAAATTTTTTTTGCACCATGGGTTTGATCCCCTTAAGTAAATTCAAATTTTCAGCCAACTGCAGCAACTGCATGCTATTGTGGGCACTGAACTTGAACATCAGACCGGCACGCTGCTTGCGCACAGTCAGTTCCTTAACGCCCAAAGCATCGGCAATCTGTTTACAGCGCATGCCTTTCATCATCAAACACAGTATCTGCTTTTCCCGCCAGGTCAAATGCTTTTTTGTGTGCATCACTGAAGCTCCCAGTTTGACTCAGCAGCCGGATCAAAGAGACCTTCGGTAACTGGCAAGCGCAGCATCACGTTTACTGGTGATACGCTGTACGATGGCGTCACCCTCTGTATCATGAACCAGGGCATCACTCCTGCCGGCCCTGAGCATGTTTGAGGAGGACAGTTGCGCAATTTTCTCATTAATTGCCACCAGCCTTTTGTTCAAAGTTTCAGAAATAGCCGTGAGCTTTTGCAAGTCGGTCATGAAATTGTCGCTGGTGACGTCCAGCGAGGCCACCTTCTCATCGTTTTGCTTGAGCAGTGAGCGAAATGCCGCTTTCTGGTTTTCATACGCCTGCAAATCATTGAGCTTGGATACGCTTTCCCCCTCTTTAATGGAGTAATAGACACGAAACACAAACATATTTTGCACGATGGTTTCACCGGCAAAAAAATCTTTCCGGTTGTAGGAATTTTCCATCACACAGATAAAAAGCATCATGCCAGGCGCAATGGCTTTGGCGTCTGTCTTGGTGGTAATGGATGTGCTGGAGCTGCTGCCTATCGTACTCAGTGTGCTTTGCACCACATCAAAAGCAGCATTGGCAATCAAAAGCTCGCGGCTTTTCAGCTCCGCAATGGAGGCATCCACCTTTTTATCATCAGTCCCTTTTTGGGTGCCGTCGGGCGCCTGTGCCCCGAAAATGGCATTGCGGCATGCATCAAGGATTTTGTTGACCGAGCCTAACGACCATTCACTCACCGTTGCCAGATGGCTGTATTCACCGACAATCAACTCCGCTTTGTCAGGGTAAGGCTTGTAGTGGTTGGTAATCAGGGCATCTATGGCGCTTTTTGCCTCTGCCAGATGCTTATTCATTTCGTTATTCATACTGTTAACGTATTCCTGAAATGCCTGGTTGGATTTTTGTTGCTGCTCAATTGAATTGGACTTTCCCATAAAGATCTCCTCTGCATTTTTGAATTAGACTTACAGCTGTCGCATCAAACAACCTCATGTGGCCTGGCGCTTGATACGATCTCATCATCGGGGATTCGTCAAATCAAAAAAATACCACCTTTATCTTATTGACAGCACCGGGATCGCGCATTTCCCTGGTACGGCCAATTTTTGTCAGGCTGCCATTGTCTCTATTCGCCCAGGCACGCCAAAAACCGGCACAGGCCACCTGCCGCACTACACGAAAAAATTCAGTTGCTGCTGGCAGCCCTGATGGTACCTCAGTAGTTTCAGCATCTTTAGCAGCCGCTTGGCCCCTTGTTGGGCAACATCCGTTATCCTTTCAGGCTGAGCATTTAGCGTATCCGCATTATCAGGTGCACTTCAGCCCGCTTTTTAGGGCGTGCTTCCTGCGGCCCATCGCAAGAATGTGCAGTTACGTTTTACAGTCTGTCATGAATAAAAAAACCATTGCCATCGGATTTATGCTGTTTGCCCTGTTTTTCGGGGCTGGTAACCTGATTTTCCCACCCAGCCTGGGCTGGAGAAGCGGAGATACTTTTCACTGGATGATTCTGGGCTTTATCATGACGGGCGTCGGCCTGCCGCTGATCGGGGTGGTGGCCGGCCTGTTTTCTGAGCACGGCTTTAACAGCGAAGCTAGGCGTGTGCATCCGGCTTTTGCCGTTTTGTTCATGGTCACCATTTATCTGACCATCGGGCCTTTTTTTGCTATTCCGCGAACAGCGGCCACCGCATTTGAAATGGGGGCAGCCAGCTTTTTAGACCCTGCTCTGATGGACTGGCGCATTGGCGGCTTCAAGCCGCCCTTGCTGATATTCAGCTCGCTTTACTTTCTGCTTGTGTTTGCGCTGAGCGTTAAACCCAACCGCATTGTCGATGTGGTTGGAAAAGTGTTAACCCCCCTGCTGCTTTTATCCATCATTGCGCTGGTCGTCAAAGCATTTTTTGTACTGGATGAGCCGGTTACCAACATTGCCAGCGACTTCAACGCCAATGCACCGTTCATGAACGGTTTTTTGGATGGCTACGAAACCATGGACACCATCGCGGCGGTGGCATTCAGCATCATCGTACTGAAAGCCGTGCGTGCCACCGGCTTAAACACACACAAAGAAGTATTCAGCAATGCGTTCAAAGCCGCGCTGATTGCAGGTGGCTTTCTGGCGCTGATTTACCTGGCACTGGGCTGGATTGGCAACCATTACCCCATCAGCGGGCAGGAACAGGCGGCGCTGGCTGCCAGCAAGCAGCACTATGGCACCTACATTCTGACCCAGGTGGCCGCCGCAACCTACGGCAGTGGCGGAAAACTGCTGCTGGCCATTGTGGTGACTCTGGCCTGCCTGACCACAGCCATCGGACTGATCGTATCGGTCAGCAGTTACTTTTATGAACTGTGGCCAAAACACTCCTATAAGACCTATGCCATCATTTTCACGCTGATCAGTTTTGTGCTGGCCAACCAGGGCCTCAGCCAGGTGATCCAGGGTTCCATCCCCGTGCTGCGGGTCATCTACCCGATTACCATCGTGATGATTGCCCTGATTTTTATTGACCGGCTGTTCAAAGGCATTCCTGACCTGTGCTTCCAGCTTGCCATTGGTGTGACCGTGCTGGTCAGTTTGTTGTCGCAGGTCTATCCGGCATCGATCAACTGGCTGCCGTTTGCAGGCGTTTCGATGCAGTGGGTGCTGCCCGCAATCGCAGGGCTTGTCATTGGCACACTGGGAATGTTCAGGAAAAAGAACGCCTAACAATACCGCATACGGGTTGCATTATTTTCCCAATTCCCGCAGTACCGCTGCTGTATGTATATAGCCGTCTGCACAACCGCCTTATGAAACAGCAAGGCCGGTTCAGTCGTATTTCCGATCAATTTCAGTGTTTTTCCCTTTACGGCCCAGTGCTGGCTAGAATGCGGCATTACGGCACCACAGTACACATACTGGCCTTTTACATTCAAATGGACTGACAAGCAACAAATCTGCAACATGAATCCACCATTGCTCACAACCATCAAACACATCGGCCTGATTTTTACCGCGGCCATTTTCAATATATTTGCAGCAGCCGTGCAGGCGCAACCAATACAGGGCATTGCTTTTTCGCATCATGACTGGGAGCTGGCATGCGACAACACCGGCACCTGCCGTGCTGCCGGTTATGAGGCTTTTGGTGAAGAGGGGGATCTGGGCATCTCTGTTTTGCTGACCCGTGCAGCCGGGGCCAACCAGGCGGTCAGTGGTGAGCTATATGTGCGCGACTTTGATGATGAAAGCATACTGCCCCTGACAATTCAATTCCAAATTGGCGACAAAAGCCACGGCACCATTGATTACCAGACCGCCCCGACTGCCCTCAGTGCAGCACAGGTGCAGGCGTTGCTCAATGCAGCCAGAACCGATCAGCCCATTGTGTTTTCAGATGGCAATGAACAGGGCATACTCTCCGGCCAGGGCATGAGCGCTGTTTTTTTGAAAATGGATGAATTCCAGAACCGGGTCGGCACCACAGGTGCCATGATCCGGCCAGGCAACAAACCGGAAACCGGCGTACTTCAACCCCGGCCTGTGCCTGAACTGCTCATCCCGCCCACACGTGATGAAGATGAAACATTGAAGCAATACTACCTGAACCAGCAGGAAAAACTCATTGCCCTAACCCAGGACACTTATGCAGAAGAATGCTCTCTTCGGGATGACCAGGAGCAGACTTTGGATATTTACCCCCTGAATGACCAGCACGCTTTGTTATCACGTTCCTGCTGGTCTGCCGCCTACAATACCGGCGATGCTTTCTGGCTGATTGACCGCGATTTGAATTCTGCCCAACTCATTACCAGCATGGCAACAGGCTATGAAAACGGCCAAATCTTTGTAGGCCAAAAAGGGCGTGGCATCGGCGACTGCTGGTATGTGGAAACCTACTCGTGGGATGGCAAACAGTTGGTCGCCACGCAAATGGCCTCCACCGGCATGTGCAAAGGCCAGCCGGGTGGTTTTTGGCTACTGCCAACGGTTGTGTATGACGCGAAACACGCAAACCCGTAAAAACCGCGCCCATATTATTGTGGAATGCAGCACGCACCTGTCAGGCAGCATTCTAAAAATCAGGAAACAGCCGCTTCTTCCACGAAGTGATCACTCTTTGGTATATTTCTTCCACACGTGAATTGCTGCACGACAGGCTGCGTGCGCTATTTTTCAACCCCCAGTTGCAAAACGCGTACCTCTGAACAGCGGGCCCAGCCTATTTCCCGCGTTTGTTGCGCACGCAGCATACCGGGGTGCTGCCGCACCAGCCGCATGGCGCCGGTTTCAGATGCCAGGCTGTAGCCGGTCAAACCATCGGCATAAAGGCACTCTGCTGGCAATAACACTTTCAGCGGCAACGGGGCATCCACCTCACCTTTGTTTTCAAGCATCACCTGGTACAGCCCCGGTTGCTGCGGCGAAGGCAAAAGGAAAGCATGAACATCTGTCTGCAAAGCGTCACCCCGGACCACGGCCAGCCAGGTGTTCAGGCTCCAGGCCCGCCGGTCCTGTGCCGTTGGCAGCCGGAACCAGACAATGCCTTTGAGATGCGGCACCGCCTTGCTTTGCAAGGTGGCGATAAATTCGGCCATCTGCTGCGGCTCCACCAGCAGTTCACGGGCATGTTGCGACAGCACGTGTGAAGGCGCTTCACTGGTAACGGCAACAACGTTATCTTTTTCATCCCAAGTGACGCGCGAGCCGTAGTTCGGCAACGCCACCATAAACGGGTGCGGTGTTTGCAACGAATAGGCCTGCACCCACTTCAATGCATCATCGGCATTAAACAGGCCCTGTTGCAGGCTGGATACGGCATGCACCTGCAAAACGGAGGTATCAACCGCAGACAGCAGTTCCACAAGATCGGCTGAATTCAGCCAGTCAGGCAATGCGGTGATGGACAGTGTGGCATCGGGCGGCAGTTTGGACCTGAGCAGGCGCAGAAATTGCGTATATTCGCCCAGGCGCTGCGTGCCGCAATCATAGTCAATTTCCAGCCCCACCACCAAAGTGCTTGCGTTATGCCATGTTTGCCACACGTCAGCAATCTGCCCGGCCCACAAGGCCGCGTCTGCCATGCCAAGGTGCCCGTCAATACGCACCACGGCCACCACGCTTTTACCGCTGGCCGTTAAAGCGGCCCAGTCAGGCGCTACCTGATAAAGGCCACGTTCGGAATGGGCCTGAGCGGCCAAAACACGCCATTGCCCAATTGCCGGGGTGGCCTGGTGCACGGCATCCACCACAGCGGGATTCCACAGGCGCTGCCAGATATAGGCCTCGTGCACCATCTGCACAGGTTCCTGCCTGCACGCTGCGCCCAGCAAGGCCAGCAACAGCATGGCAAAGCCTAATACGCCATGCCTCCATCTTGTTTTACACATGCCGCCACCCGGCTGAAAAAATTGCGGAATACATTGTTAAAGCCAGATCAACCGTTGTTGCCTGCTTTGGGTTCTGCGCGCTTTCTCCTGTAACGGATGCCGGCCCACACAGGCAATAACAAACAGGCAAGCAAACCTGCCCCTGCCACACTCCATACTAAAGGCGCACCAAACCGGCGGACCAGCGCCTGATAGGTCAGTTGCCAGTAATCACGGCGGGCTTTGTCAAAGTCAGGCTCAGGGCAATAGTCGGGGTTGAATCCCCAGTCCACCATCGCGCCCTCACGCACATAGCGTGCATACAGGCGTTTTTTGCTCTCGTCATCGCCCCAGCCGCTTGCATGGCACAGCATGGCGGCAAAGGCCTGCGAGCGGGCAGGTACCTTGTCTGCCGCCTGTTCCACCAGACCAATGGCCACATGGCGGTAATACCAGCGCTTTTCGGGTTGCGAAACGGTTGCGTTGTAGCGGGCAAGCTCGTCCGCCCCCTCCCAGTCAGAAGCGGCAAAAGTCTGCCGCATATACGAAATGGGGGGCCCCTTGTGTACCCCTGCCCAATTGTCATTACCTAAGTGTCCCTGGTAGCCGATGAGCTCTTTGCCATACAACCGCAAAAGCATGGCCGCATTGAACAGGTGCTGCGCCTTTGTGATATCCGTCTGCCAGAAACGCCCGCTGTCACTCAACGCCTGAGCATAGGCCTGCGCCTGTGCAGGCAGGTCTACATGCTCGCCAGACATGTTGGCATATGACGCCGGAAAATAGGAAGCGGCTTCGTCATAACGGGCATCGCGCATCAACCTCCTGGCCAGCAGCCAGCGCAGGCAGTCATTGCCGCTGGCAGGCCGATAGGCACATGCGCCGCTCGTCAATTCGACACCGTCTGTTGCAGGCACATGCGTATCTACGAACAATTTGAGTTCATCGGTGGTCAGGATGCGCTCGGCCAGATAAGTGGCATCCCCATAGTAAAAAAACTTTCTGTCGCTGTCCTGATTGAAATACCACGCATCCGGATTGTCTGCCTCCAACTCAGCATTTCTTTGGTATGCCATCCATAAAAGCTGCATGGCCTGCATGTAGTCGCTGCGTGCCAGCGCCAGCACACCTGACTCGGCATACACAAGCGCTTCATTGCCGGGGGCAATGCTGGGGGTAGGTAAATCATTTTGCGCAAATGCCTGCAACGCCAGTGCATAGGCATCTGCGGCGGCATTCAGGTCGCCTTTTTGCAAGGCCAGCTTGGCGCCCACCCAGGCCACCAGCGGCGAATCGGATATCTGCACAAACCTGGCCGCCAGATCGTAGCGCCCGGTGCGGTAAGCCAAAGCCGCCAATCGGTCCGCATCTTCATGAGGCCCGGTATCAGGCAAAGCCGCCATCGCATCTGCCAGCGTGCTCAGATACCCGTCCCGAAATGCATCGGCTTCCTGCGGATAGGAACCATCCCTGCGGTCGATTGTGCGCCGCATGCCGTCAGTCACCAGCACACGCCTTGCCACAGGGTCGTTTAACAGATGTGCAAACAACTGCGGATGGCGATACACAAACCCTGAAACGAATATCAATGACGTGTAGCCACCGCCATCTCCATCACTGCTGCCCTGATCATGCGCCAGTACCTGCCTGGCATACAAAGAGAAGGCTTGCCGGAAATCCTCTGCCTGCAACGATTCAGAGCACCCGGTTGTTGGAAGTGTTTCAAAAGAGCTATTGTATATTTCAGGCCAGCTGCAATACCAGATGTGTGCCCTGGCCTCTTCCCCCAGGCTGGTTACCGCCAGCCCTTCTGCATCATTGGCGCCTGAGCGCACCAGTTCGCGCGTGAGCTGAAAATACTGCTGCGCTTTTGTACTTTGTGCCTGCTGGTAAGTCTGTAATGAAGCACCTATCGGCTGCGCCTGCGGCATGGTGATTTGCCGCAGATGCATGCGCCCAAGCATGAAGGCTGCCCAGGATGAGCGCAGTTGTGCCTCTTGCGGATTTAACGCCAACACGGCCTCAAACCTTTTGCGCGCCCGCTCCCAGACCGGGTAGCCTGCATTCCCCGATGTATAAAGGTGATAATCCACTGCCGCAGCTGTATACAGCCGGACATCCTCCGGCAACCCAGCGCCTAGCTGATACGCCTGATCGCCATCAGCCGCCTGGCGCATCTGTAAAATCTGCTGCTTTTGCTCAGCGCTGACATCCGGGCGCTGCACGACTTCGCTTCTCAGTGGCAGGTCTTCCGCTGTCAGTTGTCCAATCTGTTTTAATTCATAAGACAGGCTGTTGTAAGGCGTTGCACGCAGTGTCCAGTCCCTGTTACTGAGCGCCTGTGGCGGCCAGCCCCCGCCGCCGCAGGCCCAGACAATACCGATCATGCCCATCAGCACAGATGCCCACAACAGCACGGCCACCAAACGATGCTTCAAATATATACCCAAAAGAAATCCCGCCCCTACATTCTAAATGGTTCAACAACGCGTTTCTGACGATTCACCGGTTCTGATCCATGCGCCATACCGGTATGTATACCGGCATTGGCATGGCCCGGTGCACAGCACATCAGCCGCCTGGCGCAGGGTATTTTGACCCTATGCCCGGCCTTGTTGCATTCTACAATGTCACGGTAATTAAACGCCTGTTTTTGCCCCCATCTGCCTGAGTATGCCGGAGCATGCCGGATGTGATGTTGCCGCATCGTGCCCGCCCTGCTTTGCGTGCCCATGTGCTTTTTACGAATTCATACAGAGGGCATCAACACACCCTTGGCGTACCGGCGGTTTGATTGTTCAGGTGCTCTTGCATATAATCTGCCGCAGAGGCAATAGCTTATCCGGATGAGTCAACCTCATCTGGACCGGCAGCGAGTCGTTGCCGGTAAATGGTTACCTGGAAAACTCAGACCATCATATGCTCCAATGTACCGCTGCACATTGCATGTGCGCATAGCCTTCGGCTTTTCGGTACACCTCCACATATGATGGAATCACTTTAGCGTATTGCCTCTGCCCTTTTTCTCCAGGGTTTTTCACGACCCGTGTGATAGGAGCCAAAGTGCCAGACAACGATTTATGGAAGTACTGCACCGCTGAGCACTGCAAGGAACTGTTGTTGTCTTTCAGGCTGTTTGGCAACACAGCATGGACGGGTGAAAAACAGATTGCCTGCCTGTATGCGCTCAGCAGGCACATCGGCAAGCATTATGCCTGTGCCGTCATTCCCAAGCGTGATGGCTCTGCGCGCCACCTGCTGGTACCCGACCCTTTGCTCAAGCAGGTACAGAAAAATATCCTGCACCATGTTCTGGCGGAAATGCCTGTTTCCCCGCATGCCACAGCCTACCATCCCAAAGCCAATGTCTTCGCCAATGCAATGCCCCACCTCAGGCAACCGCAGGTGCTCAGGCTGGATATTGAGGATTTTTTTGGCACCATCACGTTCCCAATGGTTTATAGCCAGTCCTTCCCCTATGTCTACTTTCCGCCTTCGGTCAGAACACTGCTCACACACCTGTGCTGTTATCGCGACTACCTGCCACAGGGCGCGCCGACCTCTGCAGCCATATCCAACCTGGTGCTGAAACCGTTTGACGACCATATGGGGCGCTGGTGCAGCGAACGCGGCATTACCTACACCCGCTATTGTGACGACATGGTGTTTTCCGGCGACCTGGATGCCCGCGCCGTTAAAAACAAGGTGCAGAATTTTTTGCAGGCCATGGGGTTTAGCCTTAACCTGAAGAAAATCAGGCTCTCCACCCGGCACCAGCAACAGTTGGTAACCGGCCTGGTTGTCAATGAAAAAGTGCAGGCGCCAGTCCAGTACCGCAAGGCGTTAAGAAAAGAGATTTACTTCTGTCAGAAATACGGCGTGCAGTCCCATTTAACCCAAACCGCAGATCAAACCTACCTCCCGCACGGACACAATGGTGTAATGCGGTACCTTGCCAGCCTGCTGGGAAAGGTGAATTTCGTATTACAGGCCAACCCGCAAGACGCTTATTTTCAGCAGGCCAAATCCGCTATTCAGCACATGTGTGCGCAATTGAAGCACGCCTGACCTGATCCTGCTCTGCCCGCCTTTCTGCCTCACAGTGTATCAGCACAGTGCCGGCCTCTATGCCCACCCGTTGATTCTGGGCCAGTAAGCGGCACCTTCATCTTCACCATGCAGCAGGTGGTAGCCACCATACTGTGCCGCCGTGGAGCAGGCATGGTTGGGCAGAATGCGCAGTGGTGTGCCTACCGGCAGCAGGTTTACGGGGCCGCCGCTTCTGGAGCTGATAATACCGTGCTCCTGGTTGGCGGCAACCACAATCAAATCATCTATCGGCTCGCCCTGCATGTTGCACACCACGCCATAACCCTGGTCAACTTTCTGGCTGGCAGTGCCACGGTCACGCGATAAGGCCATCCAGCCCGCATCGGTAATGATCCAGCCTTTTTCTTCCTGATGCCCGATCACTGTGGTAGCAACAGACAGCGCAATGTTATTCAACCCGCACACACCAAGGCCAGCCATGACCAGGTCAAAAAACGCAAACACCCCGGCCCTGACTTCGGTCACCCCCTTCAGGTCTTTACTGAATAATGCGGTGGGGGTGGAACCCACGCTCACCATACGCACGTGCACGCCCAGCGTCCTGAGCATGTCGGCGCTGGCAACCACGGCATCGCGCTCCTGGTCGGCGTAGCGCTCAATTTCTGCCATTGAGCGGCTGTTGTACGAATTGCCCGCGTGCGTCATCACGCCAACAATATCCACCGGGCTGCCTTGCAGCAGTTTCACAATCTCTTCAATTTCCGGCGCGCACGGCGGCAGGCCGGAGCGGTGGCCGTCACTGTCAATTTCAAGCAGCACCTTGAGCGGCAGCCGGTGCTGCAACGCAAAGTCCAGCAAAAGCCGGGCAGTCTGCGTATTATCCAAAATCAGCTTGAGATCGACCCCGGCCAGCAGCAACTCTCTGACGTGCCCGAACTTATTCGGGGCAATCGCCACGCCGTACAAAATATCCGTAAACCCGTGCTGAAAGAAAAAGTCCGCTTCATGCAGCGTTGAAACGGTAATGGGCTTTGCGGCTGTATCAAAAAAGCGGCTTGCCACCGGGATTGATTTATTCGTTTTGACATGGGGCCGCAACGTCACCTTTAACGGCGCCAGGTGTGCTTTCATGCGCCGAATATTGACATCGAGCTTACGCACATCCAGCAAAAGATAAGGCGTCTCGGGGCCAGCCGGTATTTGAGTTGCTTGCGTGGGCATTATGACCTCCATCATGTTGTGCCCAGTATAAACAGAGTATCTTTAAGTATAAATTAATACTTTTTAACTCTATGGTTTAGTTTTTCTAAACTTAAATCAGGTTGCATGATGATTGATACACTGGACCTTCAATTTCTGCTCGCCATCAAAACACACGGCACACTGATCGGCGCGGCGCGGTTACTTAACGTCACCCCTTCTGCGGTCACGCAAAGGCTCAAGCAACTGGAAGCGCGGCTGGGAATTCATCTGGTTGACCGCACCGCCAGGCGGCTGCACTTTACGCAAGAGGGTGAGCTGCTGTGCCACAAAGGCGCGCATTTGCTACAACAGCACAAGGCACTTTGGGAAGAGGTGATGCAACAGCACGGCAAGCTGGTAGGCAGCTTAAAAATCAACGCCCCTTTTGGCTTTGGCAGGAAATACCTGACGGCCATTGTTGCGCAGTTTCACCACCTGTACCCGGATGTTGAAGTGCTGCTGAAACTCTCAGAGCAGCCCCTGCTGGAAGAGCAGGACCGGTTTGACCTTGTTTTGCACATCGGGGAGCTTTCCAGCTCCAACCTCATTGCGCATACCATTGCACCGAACCAGCGCTTTATCTGTGCGGCGCCAGCACTGCTTGAGCGCTGCGGCACACCGTCAACACCGCAGGACTTGTTGAACCTGCCCTGCATTGCCCTGCTGGAAAACAACGAAGACAACACGTTGTGGAGTTTTGAGCAGAAAAACAAAAAACAGACCATCCGCATCGCGCCCACACTGACCAGCAACGACGGCGACGTGGTGCGCACGTGGGCGCAAGCAGGGCTGGGCATTGTCATGCGCTCACAGTGGGATGTTGAGCAGGCCATTTCACAAGGCCTTCTGGTGCGCCTGCTGCCCAGATGGAAGCTGCCCGATGCGCCGGTCATTGCGCTGACACACCAGCGCAAAGGCATCCCGGAACGGGTACGCGCTTTCATGGTTATGCTGAAACAGCAGTTTGCACCTGTGCCGCCCTGGCAAAGCCATGCCAAAAAGCGTGGCTGAATGCACAGCCGCTCTGCATAGCCACATCTCAAAAAGAATATATGCATGGCCGATTTCATTTCAATTTTGCTTAATGAAACAGTTACCAATACTTAATTTACTCTTAACCATCCGCTGGCTATACTGGCTAGAACGTGTTAACACACCCTCGTAACACCAAAGGTTTATATGAAAACAATCAACAGCCCCCAGGTCACATTGCCCGCAGGCCACTACAGCCATGCCACAGTGGCAGGCAAGCTTGTATTTGTATCAGGGCAACTGCCTTTTCCGCTGGATTCCAAGGTACTGCCCGAAGGCATTGAGGCCCAGACCCTGCAGGCGCTGAAGAATGTGGAAGCGGTATTAATCAGCGCCGGGTCATCGCTTCCAAACCTGCTGAATGTGCAGATTTTTATTTCCGACATCGCGCTGTGGCCCGTGGTTAATCAGGTCTACAGCGAATTTTTGAAAGATGCCAAACCTGCCCGAACCATTGTGCCCTGCAACACGCTGCATTACGGCGCCCTGATTGAAATCAACGCTGTCGCACAGGTGGATGAGGTTTAACCCAGGTCATCATTTCATTTGGAGGAAAGAGTCATGAGCCAGCCCCAAGCCAACCCATCATTACCTGGCCATTCACTTGCCAGCACCACCCGCATCATTTTGTTTGACCTGCTCACCGCACTGCTTGATTCGTGGCAGGTCTGGAACGAAACCGCCGGCTCAGAAGCACTGGGAAAAAAGTGGCGCATGACTTACCTGAAACTCACCTATGGCTGCGGTGCGTACCGCCCATACGAAACGCTGGTGCGAGAAGCCGCGCTGGAAGCCGGCCTGGATGGCCGCCTGGCGCAGCAACTTGACGACAACTGGAAAAACCTTCGCCCCTGGCCTGAAGCAGCCGCTGTGCTGCGCACATTAAAACAGCAGTACCGGCTGGGCGTGGTTACCAACTGCTCCAACCGCCTGGGACATATGGCCGCAGAGCTTGTCGGGGTGCCTTTTGATGTGGTGGTCACATCAGACCAGGCCGGATTTTATAAGCCCGACCCGCGCCCTTACCAGCTGGCGCTGGAACTTGCCGGCACCAAAGCGGATGAAGCGGTTTTTGTCGCGGGTTCTGCTTACGACCTGTTTGGCACCGCGAAAGTCGGTATTCCGACATTCTGGCATAACCGCATTGGTCTACAGGCGCCCGAAGGCGCGCCCGCACCCATTGCAGAAATGCCCACATTGGCGGAGTTGCCTGCTGCCATTGCGCAATGGCAGCAACTGCGTTAATAGCGCACTGACATCGCTCTGATAAGGCGCTGACTGCAACAGCACCGGCGGGCCTGCCAACCTCAGGTGCTCAGGCAGGGGAAAACGCCACCGTTACTGTAAACCGCCCCTGGCTGGCGTTGATGTCCATGTTCAACCCGTGCAGTTGTGCAATGCGCTGTGCAATGGAAAGCCCGAGCCCGCTGCCGGATTCGGCTTGCCCCGGAGGCCTGAAAAAGCGCTCGCCCAGCCGTGCCACCGTGGCCGCATCCATCCCGGTGCTGGTGTTGCTCACTGTCAGCCCCGTGGTGTTCAGGCAGACGGCAATCTCTCCTGCCTCGGGCGTGTATTTGACTGCATTGCCAATGATGTTGCGCAGTAAAATTTCCAGCAGTTCAGGTTGCCCCAGCACGGTGCGTTCCTGGGATTCATCGCATACAGACAATGTGATGCCTTTGGCCTCTGCCTGTGCTTCAAAATCCGCGACCGCCGTTTGCACAAGCTGGTCCCATCTCAGCTGTGCCTGGCCCAGGTAATGCTGGGGGGTGGCCTGTTTTTTTCCGGCATCCAAAGACTCAAGCCGGAACAGCGTCAGCAACTGCTCCACCAGACGGCTGGCGCGGCCAATGCCTTTTTGCATCTGTGCGAGCGCATGGTCGCGGGTTTCAGCTTGTTTGGCATTGCGCGCCACCTGTGCCTGTACACTGAGCCCCGCCAGGGGGGTGCGCAGTTCGTGCGCCGCATCAGAAATGAATACCCGCTCGCGCCGGAGCATGGCGTCAATGCGCACAAACAGGCTGTTGAGCGCATTCACCAGTGGCCGCACTTCAGATTGAACATCCATCTCAATGGGGGAAGTGTCTTCAGGCGGGCGTTTTTCCAGGTTGCCCGCCACACCGCGCAACGGTGCAAGTTCGCGCGTCAGCATCCAGACCAGCCCAAACAGCAGCACCGGCAGCAGCAACACCCAGGGCAGCATCTGGCCGGCAAGCATGGCAAACGCCATATCGTCGCGGTATTCAAGCTCCTGCCCGACAGCAACAACCACCTGCCCATCCAGCGAAGTCAGCCAGACAATGCGCCATGGGTCACCATCCACATGCATGTTGATAAACCCACTGGCATGCGGCATGAATGGAAAGTGTTTGCCCTCTTCCCCGTCGTTGAGCAACAGCGTGCCATCAGCGCGGAACACGGCAAACGCCAGGGCGTCATCCTCCTGATCGCCCTCATCGCCATGGTCAGACAGCATGTCGTCTGTATCAGGAAGATGGCCTGCCACAGACACATATTCGGCTGAAGCCAGTTGCTTGGCAAACAGCATCTGCTGCGTGTCAAAGAACGTATCAATGTGCCGCTTGCTTTGCCACCAGGAAAATACCGCCGCCACCGACCATGCCACAAACAGCAGCACGGCAAAAAAAAGGCTGAGCCTTAAACGCAGGCTCCAGGTGCGCTTTGCCATTATTCAGGTGCTCCCAGGGTATAGCCAAGGCCATAAACGGTCTGGATAAAACCCTCACCCAGTTTACGGCGGATGTGATGGATATGCACGCCAACCGCGTTGCTGGCAATCTCATCGCCCCATGGGTAAAGCTTTTCCTCAATCTGCTCCTTGGACAGCACCTTGTCTTTGCGCAGCAAAAACAGCTCCACCAGCATCATCTCTTTCGGGCTGAGTGCAACCTCTTTGCCCTGTTTGCATACCAGGCGCCGCTCGGGGTCAAATGTCACATCCCCATGCACCAGAACCGCAGCCGCCGTCCCGTTGCTGCGGCGGATCAGCGCACGCAGCCTTGCATTGAGCTCTTCAAGCGCAAAGGGCTTGCCCAGGTAATCATCAGCCCCCAGGTTCAGCCCTTCCACCCGGTTTTCCAGGCTGCTGCGCGCCGTTAATACCAGCACCGGAAACGTTTGCCCACCGGCACGCCACGCCTGCAAAATATCCAGCCCGTCCACCGAAGGCAGGCTCAAATCCAGCACAACCGCATCGTAGTCGGCGCTCTTGCCCGCCTGCAGGCCGATGCGGCCATCGGTAAACCAGTCCACCACATAATCAAGATCGGTCAGCCCGGCCTTGATACCGTCACCAATAATCGGATCGTCTTCAATTAGAAGAATACGCATGCGGCCCCCTGGTTAACCGCCTCTGCCGGTTTTCGCAAGCGAAGTGCCCCGGCACAAGCCTGTGTTGCGCTGTTACGGTTTGACCACCGAAGAAACATCGATAGACACGTGATTCCATTCCCTGTCCACTTCACCGGAGATAACCACCACATCCTGCGGCGTGATCTGCTGCCCGCGCCAGACACGGTGATCAATCTCCACCTCAATGCTGCCGGTTGCGTCAACAAACATGTAGGTTTCATCGCCCAGACTGCGGGTAATGCTGCCCTGCAGGGAAACCCGGGCGTCATCCCGCATGGCCAAAGCCTGCTGCACGGTTACCAGGTCAGGCCCGGGCCCGCTGAACCCGCCCACATTATTGACACGGTTCACCTCATTGGCCATGACATCAGCCGCAGGCACCAGCATCGCCAGCGACGCCACCAGCGCCATGATAAAACCGTATTTTCTCACACCGGGTTGAACACGCTTGCCCGATTGACTTTGAACCACAGAATTTTTCAACATATTTTACCTCTCTATCAGTAGATGACGGCACACATCCAACAGACATGTCCGGGTTAGCCTGGCATTTCTCCCCACAGAGGAAAAATGCGTCCATGTATGAAAGGATATCGGCCAAATATTAAAAACTGGTTAAGAGCAATAAAAAAACAGGCCGGCAGTCCTGCCAACATACATATCATCAAAATAGGGATGGCAACTGCATCTTGCGAATGATGGCAGAATACAGCACAGTAAGGCCATGCTTTCCTGTGGTCAGATTGCCTCATTTTGAAGTTTGAGTTCGATATGCGTTTTTCTTTGAGCCAGCCCGGTATCTGGGTCTGCGCATTTTTCTTTGTTTTATTGACCGGGTCGGCCCATGCCAGCGCAGAAACGCCGCAGGCCTGTGTGGCAACAGCACAAACACCGCTGGCCAAGATGGAATGTTTCAGAGGGCTGCCTTACCGGGCTGACGGCGCACTGGACGAGCATGGCCGCTGGACAAGCTGGGCCGATCAAAGCCAGGAATTTGCATCTGCCGGGCTTAATTGCAGCGGCCTGACGACCGCCATCAGCCGCGCCATCTGGGGCCAGGCCTTGCCACTCAATGAAGCCAAGCGCGACCGGCTGGGTGACTCCGGCCCGGAAGCCCCCATGGGAGAAGACTGGGATTTTGGAATTGACCTGATTTTGAACCTGACGGACGGACTGCCCCGTCAACTGATCCCCAACCCGTATGCAAACCAAAACGTGGACAGCCATTTATGGAATGCGCTCGATTTACGAGGCGTTGACGTTGACAGCAGCGACTTCGCTGCCATACTGTCCCGGTTGCAGGCTGACCGCATATATTATTTTGCCATCTCCAAACCGGACGGCAGATTCAAAGGCGGCATTTCGTTTTACCATGTCGGCCTGATTTTGAAAGACGGCCAGAATATCTGGATGTACCACGCCACCGAGAAAGGTGGTGTTTACCGCGTTAATCTGGCAGGAGAAAGCGGGCTCGCCTGGTTCAGGCGCTACTACGGCGCTTCACCCAGAGGCCCCAGGCATATACAACTGGTGGAAGTGCCGCTGACCGCTGGCTGATCGCTGATGGCTGATGGCTGATGACTGCGCGGCAGTTAAACAGCCGGACATTCTGAAAACACTCTGCCGGTATTCCCTCTCTGCCTCTCTGGGGTTGCCTTTGAGGTTACGTCTGGCAGGCACGCCAGTCAATGGCTGGTTTCAGGAAATGCATCCAAATAGGCATTCGCTATTTTTGTGAGCCATGGCCTTTCGCCATTGTCATCAATGAGAAATTCCAGGAAAAACTCGGATACCTCCGCAGATGGATGCTGGCTGAGCTGTGTAAACAGATCTTGCCATGACTCTTTATATAACCCGCTCTGATAGATCTGCATGGCAAATGGAGCCGCCATCTGGGATTGGGTTATAAAAAGGGCGTTCATGATGTAGCCTACTGTAGAAGCGCAGACCGTTTCCTTGTTCGCCAGGATATCATGCAGGCGTTTTTCGGATAAGTCTCCTGCAAACTCCAATGCGGCAAGTACCGTTGCATCGTGATAGTGGGCCGATGTGGCCAGTATATCGTCACTCCACGGATAGGAGTCAAACGCGGCATTCTGAAGGTTCAGGACGGTCTGCGTTTCCTCGTCCGTCATCCGCTTGTAATCATTGTGTCGCACAAACTGTTTAAAGCTGGTGATGCATTCTTTTTCTGTTAAGGTGAAGTGGGAAAACTGAAAATACTTGAGTTTGTCATGCGGGTAGACAATGCTTTGCGGGCCTGAAATGACAAGGGTATTGACCGGCTTTGCCTGAAGGGCGGCTGCGGTGGCTTTATGGTGCCCGTCAAGCAATGTACACAGGTAGCTGCCACAGTGGTAATAAGCAACCGCACGGCAACTGTCCTGCTGCTGGTAGTGCTGCACCCTGTGCATATTGAACCGCTCAGGCACCTGACTTGGCAGCAGATAGTGCGGTTTAGGCGAGCTGTAGCTGTATCTGTCAGCATCCCAGGTTGGGGCTGTAGCCGGATTTACCGATGGTGTGTTATCGATCGCCCAGAAAAAACGGCCGTTTCCATCCGTAGGAAAAAGTGCCTCATCTGAGAGCTGGTAGTACCCTGTTTGCAAAAGCCCCAACAGGGGTTTTAAGTGATTAAATGAGGTTTCAATATCGGTATAGGGTGCGTTTAATTTTTCACCCAGTTGGCCAAGCAGTAATTTGCTTTCTTCTGTGCTGTCCAGCCCATACCCTGCGCAAACCAGTTGTTCGCAAGTAGGGCACATGTACTCATCGCCATGAAATTTAATCAGCGGAACCGCACCCCAAAAAAGGCAGCATAGCCCATGATTTTGGTAGGATCCGCATTTTTCATAGAGCAAGCCCTTACCATTTTTCACATAAAAAACGATTGCTTTTGTGCTTTGCTTAAGCAGAAGTATTTCTGTATCACTTTTTTTAAACAGCGATCGTAACTTCATCAAACCAGCCACCTGCAAAAGATTGAACGATGAAGAGCACTGAGAAAGTTATTTCTTCTTAAACGAGCATCAGTGGTTCTATTTTCTGCAAAAGCAACCCACCAGATGGTCATTCACAAACCCTGCGGCCTGCAAATAAGCATAACAGATTGTTGAGCCAAAGAATTTAAAACCCCGCTTTTTCATGTCGCTGCTCATGGCGTCTGACTCAGGCGTGGATGCCTGTGCGTCCTTGAGCGATTTGAGCTGATTGATAATCGGCTTTTGCCCCGGCAAAAAAGACAGGGTGTAGTTGTAAAAACTGCCGAATTCTTTTTGGACGGCTATAAAAAGCCTGGCATTGGTGATGGCGGCTTTGAGTTTGAGCCGGTTCCTGACAATGCCCTCGTCCTGCATGAGCCGCTCCACATCCTGCTCGGTCATTTGCGCCACTTTGTGCACGTCAAAATCATAGTAGGCTTTCCGGTAGCCCTCTCGTTTGCGCAAAATGGTAATCCAGCTCAAACCGGCCTGGGCACTTTCCAGCATGAAGAATTCAAAAAGTGCCTTGTCATCTGTGACAAGCCGGCCCCATTCTTCATCGTGGTATTGAATGTACAGGCTGTCCGTCCCGCACCAGCCGCATCGCCCATTGATTAAATCTTCGGTTGCCATCAGGTAGCTCACTGTCAATAAAAATTTGCTGAAAATGAATTATACAGTGGCTTTGCAAGCCGCTGACCGATACAAACCGGGCGAATGGCGTCAGCGTGACCCATGTAATAAGAAAAACAGGTTAGATGCATATGCATACATCTAACCTGTTCTTTAATCTGGTTGCCCCATCATCTGGACTTGAGGCCTTATCGGCAAACCTTCAATATCAAAAATTCATAATGGGCAACCAATTTCCGGGGCTCAACACTTCATTAACTTTTGAGAAGTATTGAACATCAGAAGTTATATTTCACACCAACCATGCCTCCATAGCTGCTATAACCGTTATTCCCCCAGCGCCCATTGACATGGCCCCATACCTGCCAGCCGTCGGCAATCTCTCCTTGCAGGCCGACCTTCAGTTCATAGGTGTTTTGGGGTGTATCATCACTGAGAGCCACACCGTTAAACGATAGTGAGTTCTGCTGGTCGCTGTACCACCAGTTAGCCTCAACAAACGGTTGGATGGCGTTTTCGTTCAATTTGTCGCGACTGTAAAAACGGGCACCCACGCGGGCGATCATACTGTCTTCATCCCCATTACTCACCCAAGTGCCGTTGATCTCCCGGTGATCATCTGCGCTGTAGCTGTTGAAGGCGATTTGCACCTGTGGTTCAATCATCCATTGCCGGGTTTGTCCATCTATGGTGATAAAGGCATAACCACCTTCGGCAGAAACAGTCCAGCCGCTGCTGTCATAGCTTTCTTTGGCGAGTCCGCTGCCTTTGACTTCATTGTTAAACCAGTTATATTGTCCCCACAGATCAATATAGGGACCTGTTGGTTTATTTTCATTGCCATACCATGTGAAGTAGGCGCCAACGCTATAGCCATCCACCTTACCACTGGCAGTCCCACTAAATCCGCTGTTTGTATAGAGCTGTCTGGTATCTGCGTTGATATCACTGCGGCCATATGCTCCCATCAAACCAAAATGCATGCGGTCATTACCGTTACTGCTCCACCGGGCCAGGTCGCCGCCCAGATGCACCACGTAAGTGTCTGTATCCAAATCAATCTGCCCATTTGCAGCCCTGCTGTCAGTCTGGTTGCCCGATATGCGCACCCAGACTGCCGGCGCCTGTTCTCCCTCCCGGTACTTATCGGTAAACTGGGGTTCCCCTAAGCGGTCATGTAAGGTATGAACAAACATGGTGCTGGCCGCAGCCATGTTGCGCAAATAGACGCCGGTTTCTGAGCGTACCTGCCCGGTCGAGCGCAAATACCAATTCCCATTGTCTGAATTGGCCCCGACACCGCCCTGATAAAGTGAATATTCATAGACCCCGGCAACAACCCGGTTGCCCAGTCTAAATGAGCCGTCCGACTGGCCTGCAACACTGACCAGCTCAATACCATCTGCTGCGGTGAGTGCACCAGCACCATTTGCGTTGACAACTTGCAGTATGGTCTGGCCTGCCGTATTGCCTTCAACCACCAGTCGATCTGTTGGCGAAGCGTCTGCGCCCAGTTCCGTATTTAAAACAACGGTGCCGTTGTTGCCGGTATATTGATTATGTACGGTCAATGTATTGAAATTTCTGCCGACAGGGCTGGCATAACGGATCACGCCGGCATGGTTTAACGACGCCACATCTGAACTGGCAGTCATATTCCACGTACTGCCACCGTCCAAATCAAAAGCAGTGCCATTTGTGGCTTTGCCGCTCCAGGCAGCACTGCGCAAATTCAGGTTGACAATACTTGTCGCATCTGCCTGAATGTCTCCGCCCATCGTCAGGTTACTGGCGGTCAGGTCAACCGTGCCCGCCTGATTGCTAGCGTCTGCACGGGCATCAATCAATATACCGTTATTTTGTACCGTGCTGCCATCAAGCACCACGGTAATCTGCCCACCTTCAGCATATAAGCTATTGCCTTGCGTACTGGTTAGCTGCCCATTACTTTGATTAAGCTGGATTTGCCCGCCGCTCTCAGCCACCACAGCATGTGCATTGCTGCCTGTTGTCACAACGCTGGTATTGTCGGCCACAATAGAAGAGCCTGCTGTGCTGCTGTACAGCGCATATGAATCCTGACCTGATGTTGTGACCAGGGTGCCATTGCCGATCTGGACAATACCTCCCGTACGGGCACTGACCCCCATGGTTCCATCGGCAGCAACCTGAACCGAACCGCCGACCATTGTGACTTGTGAACCGGCATCGCGTGACTCAATACCATCACTGCCTGTACCGCTCGTAATAATATCTGTATTGATAACAGTTGCCGAACCACCATTGTAGGCACGCACGCCAACCGCTCCGGCACCGGCATCACCAACAACGTCGGACCCGCCTGAAGTGGTGATCGACGAGTCTCTGATGGTGCCAAAAGCACCGGTAGATACTGCAATGCCTTCCCCACTATCCGTGCTTGTATTAATCGCAATACCTGTCAGATCAAACTCCGCACCCTGTTCTACAGCCAGTGCAGCACCGGCAGTTGTATTCAGTTTTGTCGTGACTGAACCCCCGTTCATAATCAGTTTGCTGCCTGCACCTGATAGCTGAACCGTATTCGAACTGCCTGTATTGATGAGTGCCACATTGGTCAAATCCACAGTTGAACCACTGACAATATAAGCAGCCGCAGTGGTGCCAATGGTTTCAATGGTCATGTCTTTTGCTGTCACGTTAGCTGCGTTTGCAGCATACAGGCCATAGTAATAGCTTGTAATACTGCCACCGCCGTTCATTTCAGCCTTGCCCTGAGAAACATAAACACCATAAGAGCTTGACGAGGTACTATTGATGTGTAAAGCACCATTCGAAATGAAAAGAGAGGTGGTTCCGGAAACTTCAACCCCTCTGCTGGAGGTACCTGTCTGGGTAATGGTTGTATCATGGTCAAGCGTAACTTGCCCGCCAGTACCCACATAAACGCCACGTACACTGCTTCCGCCAGTCACGATATTAACCGTTCCGGTACTGGTTACCACACCGTTATTGAGCGTATAGATACCATAGCCGGCAGTACCTGTGGTCGTGCCCGTATCATACGTCCCCGATGCAGTCTCAGAAGTGCCGTTGGCGACCACTTGTGCCGCCTGCGCTTGCTCTGCGACAGTGGTTAATGCAATTGCAATGGCAGAAGTTAGAATCCCCAGATTTTTATATTGTCTTGATTGAGAATATGGTTGATTTGCCCTTAATTTCATTTGTAAAGTTACTCCTTTGTACCTTGCATTTTTAGAAATTCATAATGCGTGGCATTTAGCTTGGAACGATAGCGTTTTCGATGTGCAACGTAAAGCCTGGTTTCTGTTGTCTTCTCGAAATAGATAACGGGAATATGTGAAATTTTTAACATTTCCTTATTTTTTGAATTCCCCCCGAAAAAGTATGCATGACGTCACAACCGTACATTTCTGATAAAGAGGAAATAACCCGTTCTCCAGGCGGGCTCCATAAAGTATCAAAGTCAATTTCCATCTCTGCCTTTGTATGCTGGCTGATCCTCACATTCAGGCCATGAGGCCATCTGGTTTCATAGAGGTCATGGTATAAGTGAAAAGTCGACTGGTAATCGAACAGGTTCCCAGATGTTCCATTTATTTCCGCAAACAACTGCGTGGGAATGAGGAAACGCATATCAAATCCAAACGATATGGGCATTTCATCAAGCATCTGCCAGCATTGCTGTGCGGTTATCTCTTTTTCTGTGAACGGAAGATCAAACCAGTCACCGCTTTTTTGAGAAAAAAGCGCACTGACAATGTTTTGCTCGGTATGACTCAGCGTCTGCCAACTGCGAAAATCCAATCCGCTTTCTTCATAGAGAAGGCATATCTCTTTGGATATGCTGGTATTTAAATCCGGCTCTGTTTTCAGCAGAATCAGCCAATCTGTAAACGCTTTGTTTTGGGGTGTATTGGCACCGATTCCTGCCTGCACCAATTGAGGATATATCTGGAATCCGACAGGGTTTATGGTCCTGAGCAACCCCGCGCATCCTGCAACAAACAGTTTTCTACTTTTCTGAATCGCTTCTTGGTGAATTGGGCGCAAATTGGCACTAAAAAGTTTTTTCATCTCAGTGACATGCTCTTGAGCACCATTGATAACAAGCCGATTTGAAAACCAATCCTGCATTTTATTTTCTCCAAAACGAGCTTTTCGAATAAACCCCATCACAAAAATTCTGTTGCTACTCAGCCCTTCGGAGCCTGGCCTGTTTCTTTTTTCGCATTGAATCTCTGGGAAAGCGCCTGACCAACTCCATCACGTCTTCGAAAATCTGGATGTTGTGCACAGTCACATCGGTACGCATATCAA
Organism: Saezia sanguinis; assembly: GCF_963921665.1. Classification (NCBI taxonomy): domain Bacteria; kingdom Pseudomonadati; phylum Pseudomonadota; class Betaproteobacteria; order Burkholderiales; family Saeziaceae; genus Saezia; species Saezia sanguinis. The sequence goes on along the minus strand of NZ_CAWUGC010000003.1, from coordinate 6,135 downwards.
GACCATTCTTCATTGCAAGTTTGTTGGCAGTCCTAAAAGTCTCTTCAAACATTGACTTCGGTATGCCCGTAATAATGTGCGCCCCATTGCCGTAGATGTCTTCCAATACTCTTTTTATCTCAAGAAGCAGTGCCTCAAGCTTGTTGTTATCAATATACTTTGCCAAACTGAATATCGATGAAAGAGCAGACTGGTAGTGCATTAATGCCTGGCTGAAATCCTTACGGCTCAATTCATTTCTTGCCTGACTTAAATCCCAAAGGATAGAAAGCTCTCTGCCCTGCACCAGTGACAAATCAGTAACCTGTTCTTTAATTGCTCTTTTCTCATCTGCACTTTCAGTCATATTCAGCCCTTTCTTTTAGCACTTGGCCATGTTGATGCTATGGCTCCCAAGGTGAGATCAAACTATTCATCTGTCAAAAATCGTACGGTCTTTTTGCGCACACCTCGCGGCTTATGCTCCTGGCAATAACATGTATCGCACCAAATAACTTTTCTTACTGCTGTATGCACTGTGGCTCCTGTGCTGATGACTTTCCCGTCTCTATCGATAACCAGCGCCTTAAGGCCTGGGCCCTGTACATCTACGATGAAACCATTTCGATCAAGATACTTCTGCAGCTCTTTGGCAAGCTTCATTTTGTCTCCTCCAAAACGAGCTTTCCAAATATGAACCACCGATAAATGGTTCGGCCCGTTTGGCGACACCCATCTATCTGAATAGATGAATGTGCACTGTCCGTTTGTTGCCTGATCTCAAAATTTCTATTTTCTTTGTAAAGAAAATGAGATATTTCCCACTTCCTTTGCACAGAACTGCAACCTCCTTACCACTGCCAGCCCATGCCGAGATGGAACCACCTGGCCGAGCAGCGTAGCGCCCGAACAAGATAACAGCAATGAATTTGGAATAACTTTTTTCATTTCCATCTCTCCTGCTCTCTTTTCACATATAAAATACACAAAACTTCATACCCATTGAATTTTTGAAAATCTCTTAGAAAGAATCAGCGTTTTATTTCTCAAAAAAATACCTGAAAATAATATCTGGTTGCAATGATCAAACGTTGAAGTTGCCCCTGCGTGGCTGCCATATTGCAATCCAGCAGCTCAAAATTAAAGAACAACGATGACGGGCACATAGTCGTAAATGACTTATCCCGCTATGATGCGAACTGTTAGAACTGTTAGTAAAGGAATGCAGTTTGTTGTAAGTCCATTGGTCATCGTGATTTCAGAAGCCAAGACTTATAGCCCAATGCCAGTCCAGCCCCAACGGACAAACTGCTCAGACGCGTAGACGTCGCGCCAGCAAATTGGCAAGCTTTATCCCCACCCGCCTTTGATTGCTGCGTCTGACCAATGACTTTTTGCTATCTTTGAAGCCATTACGCATCGCATTAAAGACTGATTCCTCGCCGTTTTATGCGCTCCGTTCATTTGATCTCCAACCTGTTATTGCACTTTTTATGAGCTCGTACTCTTTGTGCACTTTTTTTTCATTCTATCAAGCGCAATTTGGCTTATAGATTTCATACGCGTTAAATAAGTCACACTTTTCGTGTTTATCAGCCACGTGGTTGTGCTTATCAGACACAATATGTGAGGCGTTGATTTTTCTCTGATCTGCAATTAACTGAAGTACTGTTGATGCCTTTGCCACTACATAAAGTGAATGAGACTTCTTTACATTACATACCATTGACAGCCTTCACTGATAGATGTATTCTCCGTCTGCGTATCAAGAGCCCATTCTTTATACACAGAGTTAATGTTTGTTAACTTAAATCCCTGTCCCGCCCTTTACGGCGGGATTTTTTATCTGCGAGCGTTCACGAGTAGAACAGGAGGTTTTCTGCTCCAGTGGCCAGATATCTGCATCGCATTTACGTACACACCCATTGATTTCATTCATCTGTCACTTAATTTGCCATTTATCCGGCCGTTGATTGAGCTGCCCCTCGCTGTGTGGGCTGCAGCTATCTTCACATCCGACATGCTTTTCGGATTCCTGACGGTTGAGATGATTTTTTAAATTTTGGTGAGCACGATTTCTTCTTTTCTTTTGCCCCATAAAAAAGCCGCCTACTCATCATAGACGGCTGCCTCGTTATCCGGCGAATAAAAAACCACCTCAAAAGACAGTTCATATTCTATAAATCGGTTTCTGAATCTTTCCTTATTTTAAGCATAAAGCCTCCCAGCACCTTGCTAACATATGCGCTATAGCATACGTCGCTGGGAGAGTAGCATGGTGATGATTTGGTATATCCAACCATCGCAAAAGCACAAAATATCACTGCTAGTATTTTCTTCACTGACCTCTCCCGTTCTTTCTCAACTCCCGCGGTGGAATGGTATTTTTATCTACCCACAGGTCGCGCTTGTTGGTTTTGACATCTTCCTGAACCGCGTATAAATGCTGATGGTTTTAGCGCACTGAACATAGGCCCAAGCAATGCCTACCTGCTTTCAGGCACATCTATGGCAAAACAATGCGCACCCTCACTTGTTCATAATTTCCAGGTTCGCCACAGCAGGCCTTAAGAGTATCGCCGTCTGTGATGTCGACGACTAGGCAGAATTGAATTTCAAACATTGATTAAACAGTTTTTTTGAACACCCACCTGTAGAAGAAAAACGAAGCGATCAACGATGTTACATAAGCCATCACTACTATATATGTAAACGTCCCGGCTATGGATAGAGAGAGCGAGACTGGAAGGAGGCTCAGCAACGCGTAAAAAATGATCCAGGTCAGCAGTATTGTTAAAAACAGGCAAATAAAGTACCAAACCAGGGACAGCGCGGCAACACCCCATCTTTTGTATAAAAATTGGAACGTCAGCTTGTTAAGTAGTTTAGATGCTATAAACGTTATAGCCATGGAACAGCATAACGTAAAGGCAAAGTAAACAGGCAGCGTGATCGCCATGTACAAAAAATCGGAAACGCCCATGTCTGCTCCTATAATTGGTTTGCCATACTATAGTTCCGATCAAGGCGCATGACCTAATATGCCATCTTTACCGGGGGTTTTTCATCCGTCCACCACCGTACTGAAGCTGCACCACAACATACGCCTCATACCCCGGAAACGGGTTTACCATCGTGTAGCGAGTACTGATGATCACGTTCGCCAGGTTTACCTCACTCCCCCATTCAGACAGACGATTGCGAATCGGCGCAGGTGCATGTCGAGTTAACAAGGCCAAAGCCACCGCCAAAATGAAGTCGATAAAATAATTGCGGAAAAATTTTAAGGCTTCCTGAGTGCATCAGAAGCGGTATATATCACAATCAAATTTCTTGTCGCTTGAATAAAAAAACCACCTGATGGTGGTTTTTTTTATAACTTAATCTTTTTATTGATTTGATGAGGTTACCATCTTTTACCGTAACCTTCTCTATTAAAGCCGCTTCTATTTCCGTTGCTAGGCCTTTCTTCACGAGGCCTTGCTTCGTTAACGATCATATCTCGGCCATCCAATGATTTTCCATTTAGACCTGAAATAGCAGATTTGGCATCACTAGGATTACTCATCTCTACAAAACCAAACCCCTTGGAGCGGCCAGTATCACGATCCATTAAAACAGTAGCAGAACTAACAGAACCATATGCTCCAAAAGCACTTTCAAGGTCACTGCTACTAACAGAATAAGATAAATTACCAACGTACAATTTGTTACTCATTTAAGGAGCTCCTAAAAAATATAAAAATATGGTGCCCCTTAAACAAATCAGTAAAAAATCACTTAAAGTAACAAACCATTCCAGCTACCCACTATACATCAGATCCTAAATTTATGTTTATTTAATAACACAAACAAAGATCAGCAGACACTGTGACTTAAGAGTATTGCAGAATACCCACTACAGTAAGACAGCAAAAGACATAGCGGCCCAGCTCTAGAAAAGCTTACGTATTTAAGCCATTTTTCCCGCACCAGTGATAAAAACCTTCAATATCGTCGTTGTTCAAACCGTTCAAAAGTCCAACCAAAGTATCTAAAGCCTCCTGAGCATAATTGCGCCGCGTTGTGTTGTCTTTTCCATGTCCGGTATGCGACTGTGTTAAACGCAATGCTTCAGGATTTTGCCTCAGATAAGCATGAACGATTTCTACTAATCTCTGTTGAAATTTTGCATAAGTCGTCTTATTCATTTTGTCTCCTTAATTGAGCGCTCATAATTTTGCATTCTAAAGGAAACTTAAAATAAGCCAAGTAATATTTATCTTTGCGTATCCCACAAAAATAGCGCTGTTTTTTAAATCGTTTACAGTGGGTACATGTGTGGTCGTTTTGTCCAATTTGCCGGAGTTTTCGAGTACCTTGAAGCACTCAAACCCCAGCAAGAACTCTTCGGCGGTTATGACAACATCCCCATCGGAAAATACAACGTCGCGCCTGCCACACTGGTCAAAATCTTTTGCAGCACCGAACGCGGCATTTCCATTGAAGCTTCACGCTGGGGCTGGAAACCAGCCTGGGCCAAAGATAACCGTCCGCCGATGATCAACGCCCGCTCTGAGACTGTTGCAGACTCAAAGTATTTCCGTCCGATCTGGCCGCACCGTTGCGTGGTCCCTGCCAATGGCTGGTATGAGTGGACAGGAGAACCTGGCAAAAAGCAGCCTTATTACATTCACCTTAAAACCGAAGAACCCATGTTCTTTGCCGCCATTGGTGAATTCTCAGGCCACGTTGAACATGACGGCTTTGTCGTCATCACGGCCGACGCTCAAGGTGGCATGGTGGATATCCATGACCGCCGTCCTGTCGTCCTCCCTCCTGCGCTTGCCCGTGAATGGCTGGATCCATCGACCACATCTAAACGGGCCAAAGAAATCCTGGAAGAAGCCTCTCAGCAATCAGAACACTTTACCTGGTACAAGGTTGACCGTGCCGTCGGCAATGCCCGTAACCAGGGTGAACGGCTGATCAAACCGCAAAATAAATCCTGATCGCGGTACTATGACCACGCCCATATCTTGAATACAGGCCCGCAGGCATAATATGCAGTGTCTATGAGCAGTAGAAAAGACAACCCCACTTCGATTGATCCTACCTCGCTGACCTTACCGATGGCGGAATCATCCGTGCAGGCCGGATTTCCTTCACCTGCAGACGACTTCCATGTCAAGCGGATTGACCTCACCGAAGAACTGATCAAACACCCCCAGGCCACTTTCCTGTTGCGGGTATCCGGGGACTCGATGAGAGATGCCGGCATTGATGACGGCGATACCCTGATTGTAGACCGGGCAATTAAACCAGCCCACGGCCAGATCGTTGTCGCTGTGATCGATGGCGATTTCACTGTGAAGTATCTCTATAAAAAGCCCGGCAAAGTCCGGCTTCGCCCTGCCAACCCCACCTATCCTGAGATCACCTTCAAGGAAGGCCAGACCGTTGAAATCTGGGGTGTCGTGACCTCCTGTATCAAACGCTTCCAGGTCTAGCTGAAAATTTCATCAGTTTGCAATATACTGTATAAAAATACAGCATAAGGCTGTATGCTCATCTCCAAGGAGACCATGTGAAATTCATCGCTATTGGCATGCACCGCAGTGAGTTCCCCGAACCAATCACCTTTGCCAAGGGAGCTCTTCTTGTCATTGGAGAGAAATATGAAGGCCCTGAAGGCTGGGATAACTGGTATTTCTGCTCCACAGCAGACCAACAGGAAGGATGGATTCCGGGTCAGATCATTGAATGGATTGATACCTGTAATGGCAAAGCTGTTGAAGATTACACGGCGAGTGAACTGGATACTGACGAAGGCGATGTATTAACGGCTTCAAAATCCATGAACGGTTGGGCGTGGTGCTGCCGCGCCTCTGATGGCCAAAGTGGTTGGGTTCCACTGGAGATTTTGCGAAAAATTGACGAATGATACAGGTTCATATGGTGCATCCGATGCTGAACTAATCAGCTACCCCATGTGAATACATACAGTGCAATCTGCCTGAAGTTGAGGTGATGTTGTGTTTGCGCTTTTAGATGGGAACAATTTTTACGCCTCATGCGAACGCGTATTCCGGCCAAGTTTGCAGGGCCGTCCTATCGTCGTACTCTCCAACAATGATGGCTGCGTCATTGCCCGCTCTGAAGAAGCCAAAGCCATTG